>CAYRXC010000021.1:0-15128 GCA_964428195.1 uncultured Muribaculaceae bacterium
TAGGATAGTAATGTTCGTGCATAGGGAAAAAATAACCTATGATAGTCTTTGACTAATAGCATCGAAATAGTCTAAGTTGAAAGATATGATTAAAGTAGATATAAAAGTGCCATAGTGACGATGTTGTTTAGAAATAGACAAAGTGGAACGAGGTAAACCTCACGAGTGAGAAACCCAAATTTTGGTAGGGGAGTCTTCATAGGGTAACCGATTGAAGAATGCGAAAGCATAGATAGATGTTTGCACTCTTCGGAGTACAGAACATGGCTTATATAGTATTTTTATTATCATTAAAGAAAGGACGATTTTTTTGAAAGAGATTGGCGAATATTTAAAAGCTTCAAGAGAAGAAAAGGGAATTTCGATAGAAGAAGTTTCCGAGGATTTAAAATTAGATAATTTTGCTATAGAGCAAATTGAAGAAGGAAATAAGGACATATTTAAAGATATCTATGAATTAAGAACTTTTGTTCAACAATATTCTAAATATTTGTGTTTAGATGTTGAAAAAATAACAGAAGAATTTAATGATTTTATGTTTGAATATACATCAAAGATTCCAATAGTTGAAGAAATAGATCAATCAAAAACAGAATCAAACAAAAAAAAGATTGCATCACCTTATACTATAGAAGAATGCTTGCAGAAAAAAAAGACTAATAAGATTATAATTATTGGAATAATAGCAATTGCTTTAATAATTGGTTTAATATTAATATTTGTATTATAAGGAGAATATATGAAGATGAATTTACCAAACAAACTTAGTATTTTAAGATTAATAATGGCTATATTGTTGGCAATTATTTTAATATTTCCATTTTATATGTTAAATATTGAAATTCCCAAAATCATGGTAAATGATGTTATTATTGTAGATTTAAAATATATTATTGCAGGAGTAATATTTATTATAGCTTCACTAACAGATATGCTTGATGGAAGGATTGCAAGAAAAAGAAATTTGGTTACTGATTTCGGAAAATTTATTGACGCTATTGCGGATAAAGTATTGGTAAATACTGCACTTATTATATTGGCAGCTCAAGGATTTATAAGCGTTGCTATTCCGGTAATTATTATTGCTAGAGATACTATTGTAGATTCAATAAGGATGATTGCAGCTTCAAAAGGAACAGTAATCGCCGCTGGGAAAGCAGGCAAAATTAAAACACTAGTAGTTATGGTTGGTTTATCACTAACATTCTTCTACAATTTACCATTTGAATTATGGAATATCGATGTATCAAATGTATTGCTTATAATTGGAGTAGTATTATCCTTATATTCTGGAATAGAATATTATTTATTAAACAAAGATAAATTATTCTAATAATTAGTTATTGTCTTTATTTATATACAAAAAAGATGACTTGTGTGCATCTTTTTTTAATAATTGAAAAATATACTTTACAATAAACCGAACAAAAGTTCGAAAAGTTATTGCTTTTTAAAAGAGATTATATTATAATCATTATATAAAATAAATTGGAGGAAATATGACAAAAGAAAAAGACAAAGTATTAGATCAAGTAATGCTGGATATTGAAAAACAATTCGGAAAAGGTTCTATAATGAAATTAGGTTCTGATAAAGTTAGGGAAATAGATGTAGTTTCAAGTGGATCACTATCACTAGATATTGCATTAGGAGTAGGTGGTTATCCAAAAGGAAGAATAGTCGAAATATATGGACCAGAATCAAGTGGAAAGACTACTTTTGCATTGCATGCAATTGCAGAAGTTCAAAAAGCTGGTGGAAGAGCAGCTTTTATTGATGCTGAACATGCTTTAGATCCTGTATATGCATCAAAATTAGGTGTTGATATTCAAGAATTATTGTTATCTCAACCAGACACTGGAGAACAAGCTTTAGAGATTTGTGAAGCTTTGGTTAGAAGTGAAGCAATAAGTATAGTTGTAATCGATTCGGTTGCAGCATTGGTTCCAGAAGCGGAAATAGAAGGAGAAATGGGAGATAGCCATGTTGGTCTTCAAGCAAGGTTAATGAGTCAAGCGTTGAGGAAATTATCTGGTACTATTAGTAAAACAAATACAATAGTTATATTTATAAATCAATTAAGAGAAAAAGTTGGAGTTTTCTTTGGAAATCCAGAAACAACACCAGGAGGAAGGGCGTTAAAATTTTATTCAACAATTAGATTAGATGTTAGAAGAGCTGAACAATTAAAACAAGGGGAAAATGTTATAGGTAATAAAACCAATGTTAAGGTTGTGAAAAACAAAGTAGCTCCACCATTCAAAAGTGCAAACTTAGAAATAATATATGGAGAAGGAATAAGTAAGGAATCCGAAATAATTGATTTAGCATCAGACATTAGCATATTAGAAAAATCCGGTGCATGGTATTCGTATAATGGAGAAAAAGTTGGACAAGGAAAAGATAATTTAAGATTATTATTGAAAGATAATAAAAAATTATATGAAGAATTAGAAAAGAAAATAAGAGAACACTATAATTTTAATAAAAAACCTATTAAGCAAAAAGAAAATGACGAATAGTCATTTTTTATTTATATTTTATGTGTTTTATGCTATAATTCAAATTAGATTGGAGTGATTTTATGGAAGATATTTTAGCAATTGTTAAAGATGATATGGAAAATGCAATTAAAAATATGGAAAAACGATTTTTAAATGTTAGAGCAGGAAGAGCTAATGCTTCTGTATTAGATGGCGTAATGGTTAGTTATTATGGAACTCCTACTCCATTGATTCAACTAGCAACTATTTCAATACCTGAAGCAAGGACACTTATGATTAAACCTTTCGATAAGAACTCTTTAGCTAATATTGAAAAAGGTATATTTGAAGCAAACATCGGATTTACTCCTAATAATAATGGAGAATCTATAATATTATCCTTTCCACAATTGACAGAAGAAAGAAGAAGAGATTTTGTTAAGCAAGTAAAGGAAATAGCAGAAGAAACAAAAATTGCACTTAGAAATATAAGACAAGATGGAAACGATTCAATAAAAAAAGAAGATTTTCCTGAAGATGATGAAAAAAGGGGAATGGAAAGAGTTCAAAACCTAATTGATGAATACAATGATAAAATAGAAACGATATTTAAAGAAAAAGAAAAAGAATTAATGACTATATAAAAGCTATGACAAAAGAGTAGTAATAATAATTTATCTTATAGAGAGTTGATGTATGGTGTAAATCAATGTTGATTATTATGAATTCGCTTTTAGAGTTTTATATATAAAATATATAACGAAAACTCGCGTTAAGAGTATTAAGTGCATAGTTTTACTATGAATTAAGGTGGTACCACGATAAAGCGTCCTTATTATATATAAGAACGCTTTTTTTATTGAAAGGAGTATTATGAAAAGAATAGCGGTAATGATAATACATGGTTTTATGAGTAATCAAAAAGAAGTAGAATATTTAAAAAACTCTTTAAATAATATATCAAACTTTGATGTGTTTACTTTTACTTTGCCAGGACATGAAGACTATAACTTTAAAGACATCAATTATAAAGATTGGATAGATTATTCTGAAAAAGTATTAAAAGATTTAAAAATGAGATATAATGATATATATATAATTGGGCACAGTATGGGAGGAGTTATAGCATCCCATCTAGCTTCAACTAATAGGGAGATAAAGAAATTGGTTTTAGTAGCGCCCTCATTTAAATATTTGGAAATATTTGATAATCCTAAAATATTAAAAGAAAAGATTAATGAAACAATAAGGAATAGAAAAAAATATAAAAGTTTAACGCAAAGAATATTAAACTCATCCGTAAAAAGTGTAATAGAATTTAGAAAACTTGTTAAAAAATATCAGAATTGTCCTAATAACATTGAGTGCGAAGTGTTGATAATGCATGGAGAAAAGGATATCGTAGTTCCAATAAAATCAAGTGAAGAAATATTTAATACTATCAACAGCAATAAAAAATACTTTAAAATAATAAGTGAAGCCGATCATAGTATGATTTACGATTATAAAAAAGAAAAAGTAGCGGGTTATATATGTAACTATTTAAAAGGAGGATTATTATGGATAATAACGAGAGACTTAAAAATATAATAAGTAATTTTGAAAAAGAAAAGCACAATTTAACGAATATGGTTTCAATTAATGAAATTAGGTCAAAATATTTAGGGAAAAAAAGTGAATTTCAAGAAATAAGCAATACAATGGCTTCTTTGTCTTTAGAAGAAAAGAAAATACTAGGTAAGGCATTAAATGAATTTAAAAAATATATAGAAAATGAGTTTAATTCTGTTGCAGAAAACATTAAACAAAAAGAATTGGAACATAAACTAAACAATGACAGAATAGACGTAACACTTCCTGGTAAAAAAATTCCTTCCGGATCAGTTCATCCACTAAATAAACTAAAAGAAGAAATTGAAGAGATATTTGTGTCTATGGGTTATGATGTAGTAGATGGTCCTGATGTTGAAGAAGATTTGTATAATTTTGAAATGTTAAATTTTCCAAAAGGACATCCTGCTAGAGATATGCAAGATACATTTTATATTGATGAAGAAAAATTGCTTAGAACACACACTTCACCAGTTCAAGTAAGAACTATGTTAAAAAACAAAGAAAAAACGCCAATAAAAGTAATATGTCCTGGTTCAACATATAGAAATGATAATGATGATGCGACTCACTCTCATCAATTTCATCAAATAGAAGGAATGCTTATAGATGAGAATATTTCGATGGCTGATTTGAAGGGAACTCTTGAGCTGCTTGTTAAGAAGACTTTTGATCAATCAAGAGAAATAAGATTCAGATCTAGTTTTTTCCCTTTTACAGAACCAAGTATCGAAGTGGATATTAGTTGTTTTAATTGCAATAAAAAAGGTTGCAGTTTATGTAAAGGCACTGGGTGGATTGAGATATTGGGAGCTGGAATGATACATCCAAATGTTTTAGAAATGGGTGGATATGATTCCAAAAAATATACTGGTTTTGCATTTGGTATGGGAATAGAAAGAGTAGCTATGCTTAAATATGGAATTACAGACATTAGATATTTTTATAGTAATGATTTAAGATTTTTAAAACAGTTTGATAGATTAGAAGGTGATTCAAATGAGAGTAAGTAAAAATTGGTTAAAAGAATACATTGAAATCGATGTAGCAGACGAAGTATTTGCTCAAAAAATGATGTTAGCGGGAAATGAAGTAGAAGCAATGTATAAAATAAGTGATTCTACAAATCTGGTTATAGGTTATGTTAAAGAAAAAAATCCACATCCGGATTCAGATCATTTAAACGTATGCCAAGTAGATTTGGGAGATGGGATCTTCCAAATAGTTTGTGGTGCTCCAAATGTAGATAAAGATCAAAAAGTAATTGTGGCAAAAGTTGGAGCTAAACTTCCTACCGGATTAGAAATAAAAAAAGCAAACATTAGAGGTGTTGAATCTAATGGAATGATTTGTTCCTTAGAAGAACTTGGAATTGAAACAAAATATATAGAAGAAAAAAACGGAATACATGTACTAGATAATACTGCACCTATCGGAGAAGATGCATTAAAATATTTGTGTTATGATGATTTAATATTTGATTTCTCAATTACACCAAATAGGGGAGATTTATTAAGTATTATTGGTATGGCTTATGAAACTGGAGCTGTATTAGATAAAAAAATAAAAGATTATAATTTTAATACTGATTATATTGATGAAAATCATGATATAAAAATAAAATCCCTTACTGATAAGTGTAGTGCTTATTTATCAAGAATAGTAAAAGATGTAGTTATACAAGAAAGTCCTAATTTTATTAAAGCTAGACTAATGGCTTCAGGAATAAGACCAATTAATAATGTAGTAGATATAAGTAACTATGTAATGATAGAATATGGGCAACCTTTGCACTTCTTTGATTATGATAAAATTGAAAAGGAAATCATTATAAGAGAAGCTAAAGAAAATGAAGTATTTAATACTCTAGATGGAGAAGAAAGAAACTTACATGAAGGAGATATTCTAATTACCGATAACAAACAAATATTGGCAATTGCAGGAGTAATGGGAGGATTAAGTACAGAAGTTACAGATAAAACTCAAAACATTTTTATTGAATCTGCAATATTCGATTCTATAAGTGTTAGACAAACTTCAAAAAGAGTATATAGAAGCGAAGCAAGCATAAGATTTGAAAAAGGACTTGATCCAAAGAAGACTCTTGAAGCATTAAATAAAGCAGCATATTTGTTACAAAAATATGCTAGTGGTAAGCCTATTAAAGATTTATATGGATTTAATAACAATGATCTAAATGATAAGGAAATTTCAATAAATATTTCAAAAATTAACTCAGTTTTAGGAATGGAATTAAAAGATTCAGAAATAGAAGAAGTATTTAACAAATTAGATTTTGTATATAATAAGGAAGATGAATCTTACAAAGTAATTATTCCAAAAAGAAGACAAGATATTAATATTGAAGAAGATTTAGTTGAGGAAGTAGGAAGAATTCATGGTTATGACAATATGAAAGGAACTCTTCCAAAAGTAAATTTAAATGTTGGAAATTATAATGGTGAATATGGATATATCAGAAATATTCATAAGAAAATGAGAGCATTAGGACTAAATGAAATAATGACTTATTCATTACAAAACGATAAGTATTTCAAAGAATATTCATTTATTAATAATGAAGTAGTAAAACTTATTCAACCATTATCTGATGAACGGAATTCTTTAAGATACAGCTTAATCCCTTCGATGTTAGATGTTATTGAATACAATTTATTTAGAAATATAAAAGATTTGAATTTGTATGAGATTGGAAAAGGTTTTTATAAGAATGATGATTATAAAGAAGAGAATAAATTATGTATTGGAATGATTGGAAAATATATAAAAAATGATTGGGAGTTAATCAATGTAGATTCTAATTACTATACATTAAAAGGTATTGTTGAAAACTTATTGGATTATTTGGGATATAATAATAGATATAGTTTTAAAATAGAAGAATTTCCAAAGGAGTTTCATCCAGGGAAGACTTCTGGCATATATATAGATGGTAATTTTGTTGGATATATTGGCGCAATCAATCCATCAATAAATGATAACGAAATATATGTTTCTGAAATTAATCTTGATGCACTTTATTCATTGAAGACTAGAAGAATAAAATATAAAGAAATTACAAAATATCCTAATATAATTAAAGATGCTGCATTCATATTAAATAAAAATATAAACTCAGTAGAAGTTCTTAATACTATAAAGAAATCTAACAGCAAACTTATTACAAATGTTGAAGTCTTTGATTATTACAAAGGTGATTCGATAGGGGAAGAAAATATTTCTATAGGATATAAAATTACTTTTATGGATTCTACAAGAACACTCACAGATGAAGAAGTAAATTTATGGTTCAATAAAGCAATAGATGATGTTTTAAAAACATATGATGGTTCATCACTTAGAAATAAGTAAGAAAGGATTGTTATGGAAGAATTGCTTAAAAAGATTATGAAAAAAGTAATATTGATGTTATTTGTGCTTGTTGTATCAACTATTGGATGCTATATTGGATTAAAAATATATAATATTATTGCTGTCAATCCTGGAAACCAAAAAGAAAATCTAGTATCGGTTCCATATGCAAAAACTTCAATTCAACCAGGCACATTAATTACCGAAGAGATGATTGCTTTTGTAGAAGTTAATCGAGATTCAATTAAAGGAATGGTTATTACTGATAAAGATCTAATAGTTGGAAAATGGTCTAATTTAAACTCATTTATTCCTTATGGAAGTTACTTTTACAGTTTATCTTTAGTATCGGGTAATCCATCCGAATAAATATTGATAATAGGTTTTTATTGTGATATACTATCAAATATAGGAGGAAAAGATATGGATTGGTTATTAATTATAGTTGGTGTTGTAATAATTGTTGGATTATTTGTAATGAATACCTACAATAGATTAGTAGGTGCTAGAAATAGAGCAAAAGATCAATGGGCTCAAGTTGATGTCCAATTAAAAAAGAGATTTGATTTGATTCCAAATCTTGTTGAAACAGTAAAAGGTTATGCTAAACACGAGAAAAGTACTTTTGAAGAAGTAGTAAATGCTAGAAATAAGTTTAATTCTGCAAATACTCCCGAACAAGAAATGCAAGCTGCAGGTGAATTAAATGGTGTATTGAGCAGATTATTTGCATTAGCTGAGGCTTATCCAGAATTAAAAGCTGATCAAAATTTTATTCAATTACAAGTTGATTTAAAAGATACAGAAGAGAAGATAGCATATGCAAGACAATTTTATAATGATGCCGTATTAACTTATAAAAATAAACTTGAAATGTTTCCATCAAATATTATAGCTAATATGTTCAAGTTTACTGAATTAAAATTTTTTGAAGCAAACGAGTCTGAAAAAGAAACACCAAAAGTATCATTTGAAGATAAATAGACTTACATTTGTAAGTCTTTTTTAAAGGAGCATTATGAAAAAGATTTTATTTATTTTATTATTACTAATTACTATAAATGTAAAAGCATCGAGTGACTTACTTCAAGATGTCTACATAGAAGATGATGGAGACGTATTGATAAAACAAATATTAAATGTTCATGGGACATTTAATGGTTTTGAGATAAACTATGATTTTAGTTATGCTGGAGAAGACTCTATCTATAGTTCAGACAATATTGAAATAATTAAAGTATGTGAAATAGATCCGAATTCTTTTGACAATAGTACATATCTCCCTATTAATTGTTTTTCAAAAGTAAATAGTGCATCAAAAGGAGATTCCAAAAAATATGTTTTTTCTAATAAAAAACTTACTATGTATAATCCAAGCAACACAATGAATAATAAGGCGTTTTATATCGAATTTATTATGAAAAACTCGATAGTAAAATATGATGATATAGCAGACTTAAAATTAAGTATTTTTGATTATGGATTTAACGAAGAAATTACTACATTTAAATCAAGATTTCATTTGCCTGGAAAAGATAGCAACTTTAGAATATGGGGACATGGACCCTTGTATGGTGAAACTGATTTAATAGATGATTTAACAGCTATAGCTCAAGCGACATATATACCTGCAAATACTCCAATATATATTAGATTAGCATTCAATAGAGATCTTGTTCCTAATAGTAAAAAAGAAATAAATAAAACTATGTTTGATAATATAATTAACGAAGAAACTGTATCTGCAGACGAAGCAAATGAAATAAGAGAAAATGCAAGAAAAAAGCAAGAAGAATACGAAAAGCAACAAGAAGAAGATAGATTAAAAGAAAAAGAAAAAAATAAAAAGGATTTAAGGAATTTTATAGGATTTTCTATAACTTGGGTATTGGGACTACTCGGAATGTTTGGATATAATTATAGTAAAAACAACAAATTAAAAGAGGGCACATTTAATAACGAATATTTTAGAGATTTTCCAGATGATGCCTCTCCCGAAGAAATAAGATTACTAGTTGAAAACAAACAAGATGCATTATCTTTATCATCATCTTTACTTAATATAATAAGAAAAAAAGGTTTTAAAGTAGAAGAAACTACAATTACAACAGGATTATTGATAAAAAAAGAAGAAAAAGATTATAGATTAACTCTAGTAGATCATACATTAACAGAACCACTTACAAGTGAAGAAAAATATGTCAGGAGTTGGTTTATAGAGTTTTATGGAGACGCTAATTCATTCTTGCTTTCTAGTATGAAAAAAAGAATTACAAACGAAATAGAAGCAAGAAATTTTATGAAAAAATTTAATAATTGGAAGAGCAAAACAAAAAATATTTTAGATCAAAAATCTACTTATGAAAAGAATACCAAGTTTAAAACAATTGCAAGTCTATATACATTTATACCAACTATATTAGGTATTATATTATTAAACCCATATATTATATTCTTATCAGTATTAATCGTACCATTATTACTTATAATTTTGCTTTCAAAAAGAAAAACAAAAGAGGGTATTGAAAGAACACAAAAGTGGAAAGCTTTAAAAAATTTTATGAGTGACTTTGGAAGATTCGGTGAAAAAGAATTGCCGGAAATACATTTGTGGGAAAAATATTTAGTATATGCAAATGCATTTGGTATTGCTGATAAACTAAAAAAGCAAATGGAAATAAAAATTCAAGATATAAATCTTACTGCCCAAACACCAGATATATTCAACTATATGTTATTAAACAATATATTAAACAGTTCAATAACAAGTGGTGTTTCGAGTGCTGTTGCATCAGCATCTTCAACTTTAAGCAGAGTTGCATCGTCATCTAATTCTTCTGGTGGAGGATTCGGTGGAGGATTTTCTGGAGGAGGAAGCTTCGGTGGTGGCGGCGGAATGAGTGGAGGAAGATTCTAAGAATTAAGCAATTAATTCTTTTTTTTGTTATAATGGAAATAGGTGATATTATGAAAAAAATAATACTTATAGATGGAAACAATTTATTATTCAGAAGTTATTATGCTACAGCATATTCTGGTGGTATGATGAAAAACAGCAAAGGATTTTCAACTAATGCTTTATATGGATTTACAAATATGTTAAACAAGATAATAAAAGAAGAAAAACCAGATTATTTTTTAGTTGCCCTTGATAAAGGCAAAACATTTAGACATGATAGCTTTAGTGAATATAAATCAAAAAGACAAGAAACTCCTCAAGAATTAATAGATCAAATAGAGTATTCAAAAAAACTATTAGAAGCAATGGGAATTAGCTGGAAAGAAGCTCCTGGTTTTGAAGCTGACGATATAATTGGAACTATGTCTCAAAATATAGATGATGATAAAGAAGTATTGATAATAAGTAGTGATAGAGACCTATTGCAATTAATTAATGAAAAAGTAAAAGTTAAATTATTGAAGAGCCAAGATTATATCTTGCTAGATAATAATAATTTTGTAAAAGAATATGGAATTGAACCATCAAAAATAATTGATTTAAAAGGATTACAAGGAGATGCATCAGATAATATTCCTGGAGTAAAGGGAATAGGAGAAAAAACAGCATTAAAGTTACTTAATGATTATAAGAGCATTGAAAATATTTATGTCAACATCGATAAAATAACTGGAAAAACAAAAGAAAAATTATTAGAAGATAAAGATAGTGCATTTATGTCAAAACAATTAGCAACCATTTATAAAGAGGTTCCACTAGATTTAAAAGTTGATGATATAGAATACAAAGGAGCTTCAGTTGATGAATTAAGAAAGATATATGAAGAACTAGAGTTTTACTCTTTTCTTAAAAACATAGTGGAAGTAAAAAAAGAAGAAAAATTAGAAATAAGAGTGGTAGAAGACATTAGCACTTTGCATTTTGATGAGCCAGTTTCAATATATATTGAACTTGATTCAACTAATTACCATACATCTAAGATATTAGGAATTGGATTATATAATGATACAAATAGTATCTTCATCCCTGAAACAGCAATAAAGAACAAAATGCCTAATAATATAAAATATGCTTATGACTTAAAGAAGAATTTAATTGTTCTAAAGAAAAGAGGAATAGAGTTAAATGAAGTATCTTTTGATACTATGATTGCAGCATATCTATTAAATTATAATATTAAAGATGATATCGTATATTTAGCTAATCAATTTGGATATGATATGCCTTTTTTCGAGGTGATAAGTAAAAATAAAAATATAGATGAAAACTTGATAAAAGACTTGTGTATTAAAAAAGCTAAATTTATTTTTGAAACTCAAAAGAAGTTTAATGAAGAAATCATCAAAGAAAATTATACTGATTTATTTAATAATATTGAAATGCCTATAATAAAAGTACTAAGCGATATGGAATACTTAGGAATAAAAGTAGAAAGCAAAATATTAAAAGATATGGGAGAAGAAATTAAAATTAAATTAGAACTTCTTTCTAATTCAATATATAATCATGCTGGTAAAGAATTTAATATTAATTCTTATATTCAACTTGGGGAAGTATTATTTGATAAATTAAAAATTCCTTCTAATAAGAAAAGAAGTACTGATCGAGAATATTTAGTAAAATATAAAGATAAATATCCAATAATAGAGAAGATATTAGAATATAAACTACTAAATAAAATATATACAACATATGTTATCGGATTACAAAATTATATTATGGATGATTCTAAAATACATACTACCTATACTCAAACATTAACTAGAACTGGTAGATTATCATCCATAGAACCTAACCTACAAAATATTCCGATTAGGTACGAATATGGAAGACTCATTAGAAAAGCATTTATACCAGCTAATGACTTATTACTTTCTGTAGATTATTCACAAATAGAACTAAGAGTGTTTGCACATTTTTCAAAAGAAAAAAATCTAATAGATGCATTTAATCATGATATGGATATACACACCAAGACTGCAATGGATATTTTTGGAGTCTCAGAATTTGAAGTAACTAAGGATATGAGAAGAAAAGCAAAAGCAGTAAACTTTGGAATACTATATGGAATAAGTGGATTTGGATTATCTGAAAACTTAGATGTAGATATAAGTGAAGCTAAAGTATTTATTGACAAATACTTGGATACTTTTCCAGGTATTAAAAAATTTATGGAAGAAACTAAAGAAAATGCAAAATCATTAGGGTATGTAGAAACTATAACTGGAAGGAAAAGAGTAATAGAAGAGTTAAATAATACTAATGTTATGATCAGAAGAAGTGGAGAAAGAATTGCACTTAATACACCAATACAAGGAACTAGTGCTGATATAATTAAAAAAGCAATGGTAGAAATTTATAAAATATTTGAAGAAGAAAAAATAAAAAGTAAGCTTATTCTTCAAATTCACGATGAGTTGGTGTTTGATGTTATAGAAGAAGAAAAAGAAAAGGTAGAAAAAATTGTAATAAATACAATGGAAAACATCATGAAATTAAGCGTACCTTTAAAGGTATCATATTCATATGGTACTAATTGGTATGAAACAAAATAAGGAGGAATAATGGCAATTACAAAAACTAAGTTTATTAATTATTCAAGATGTCCAAGATATGTAGCACTTGATGAAGTAAAGAAAGAAAGACTAAATGCCGATATATCTTATGATCAATATTTAGATGAAGAACTAGATATAAAAAAGCAAGAATTAATATCTCAAATGTATGATTTAGATGAAGACGGAAATGAAGAAGACTTGATAGATTTAAAAGATGAGCAATTAGAAGTAATGATGCCATATTATAAAAGAATAGAGCAACTTGCAGGGAGAAAAGTTGAAGAAATATTTGGAGGAAAATCCATATATGCTGAAAAAACAAAAGACCAAAAGTTATTTGAATTTAACGAAGATGGGATAAAATATCTTTGCTATGTAGATATATATAATGAAAATGGTGAAATAAATATAATCGAAGTAAAAGCAACTACTTCTAATGGATATTTAGGAAAATTAGAAGGAGGATATAGGGGAAAAGAAAAATACTCTATGTTTTATAAAGATAATAGAGGAATATTTCATTTAAAGGAAGAATTAAATGGTTATATAGTAGAAGATGAAATGCCCCTTGAAGATTATAATAAAAAAAGAAATAAATTATTTGATAAATATAAAATGGGCAAATATTTATATGACTTAGCGGTTCAAAGAATGATTATAGAAAAAGAGACTAACAATTATAAAATAAACTATTATCTAGCAGTATTAAATCATAATTATGAATTTGATGGTAGTTATGATAATGATGAACCTTTATATTCAAATGATATTATAAGCATTTTTGATTTTACAAGAATAACAAAAGAGATGCAGGAATTGGTGTTAAGAGATAAAGAATCAATAAAAAAATATTTGCTGGATATGAATATAAAACCAACTTTATTGGGAGAGTATTGTGATTACAAGAGTCCAACAAAGTGCAAATATTGTAAAATATGTTTTAACATGCTTCCTAAATCAAATTCATCACTATCATATATTAGGGGTGCTAATTTCAAAGACCAAAATGGAATTACTCACAAAGGATTAGATATAGTAAATGAAGGATATTATAAACTATTAGATGTTCCTGAAGAATGGATTTCAAAACCAGAACATTTAATTCAAAGAGATTGTTTAAGGTTTCATAAACCATATATTGATAAGAACAAAATAAACATTGCTATCAATCAATTAAAGTATCCAATTTATCACTTAGATTTTGAAACATTTCCTTGTCCACTCCCAAGATTTAAAGGAGAAAAATGTTATACTCAATCTACATTTCAATTTTCATTACATATAGAAAACAAACCAGGAGAGTGTGACATAGAAAAAGATCACTTCGAATACTTATCTAGTGATCCTAAGAAAGACTGTAGAGAAGAACTTGTTAAAAAATTATGCGAGTATATTGGAGATAAAGGAACAGTATTTGCACAAAATGTTAGTTTCGAAAAAACAAGATTAAAGGAATTAAGCAATATTTTCCCGGAATATGGTGTAAGATTAAATAAGATGATAGATAATGCATATGATCTATTATATATAGTAAGAAATAATAAAGAGTTATTTGAAAATCTTGGAGTAGAGAATGCAGAAATAATAAATTATTATCATGAAGATTTGAGTGGGTCTTATTCAATTAAAAAGACATTGCCAGTTTTCAGTAATTTAAGCTATAGTGATATGGGAGTAAAAAATGGTACAGAAGCACTAGTTACTTATGCAAGATTTCAATATATGAGCGCAGAAGAAAAAAATCAAAAATACAATCAATTATTAGACTATTGCAAACTTGATACATGGGCAATGGTTGTTATATTAGACAAACTAAGGGAAATTTCAAGTTGATTGTAAACATCTGTACAAACTAATTGATTATTTTATAGTATTATTCTATTCTTAATATAGGAGTGTGGTACTATGATATATCCATCTATTGATAAAATCCTAAATATTATTGATTCTAAATACATATTGGTTCATGTTGTATCTATGAGAGCTAGAGAAATGATTGAAACAAATCATACTCAGCTAAAAGAGTATAAATCAGAAAAATCAATAGGTAGAGCATTAGAAGAAATATCAGAAGGCTTGATACAAGTTAAAACGTATTAAGCTTTTTTTGAAGGAGGCCTATGATAATAAACAAAATAAAAAAAA
>CAYRXC010000022.1:0-9557 GCA_964428195.1 uncultured Muribaculaceae bacterium
CTTCTTCTTAAATTATCAAAAATTTTCCATTTAGAAATTAAATTTAAAGGATTATCTACAAGTTTTCCATCTTTGTTTTTAACTTTGTTCCTTAGCCAGAAAATAATTTGCCAATCTCCCCTTGTCCATCTATGATGCCTTGCAGTGTCATTTAAATATTTGGAAGGGAAACCATCAAATACTTCAATATTTGATGCAAATCCTGATCTTAAATAACTACCTTCAATTAAATCGTGGCTTAAAATTAGGTTGTTAGGAAATGTGTTTTTCAATACTTTTTGAAATATCTCTAAATCATATATTCCTTTTCCAACAAAACTTCCCTCATCAAAAACATCTTGATATAGATCAAATGTTGTTCTTGAGTATACGTCTAATCCTCCTAATCCTCCATATAATTGAGAATATTCGGACTTATCAGTCACTTCTATTTCAATATTAACCTTCGGTTGAACCATCGCATGTCCTTGTATTACCTTGGTTCCTTGAAAGTTCAAAACCGGCTTATTCATTGGGTGTATCATTACTCCAACTAATTTTAAAGCCGTTGATAGAACTAATTTTGTATCTGCATCCAATGTAATAACATATTTAATTTTTTTATTGAACTTATTAAAGGTATTTGCTTTATATCTTTGATCAACTTCCTCTTTAGTTAAATTTCCAAGTAATAAATCGTTGAACTCTATTAATGCTCCTCTTTTTCTTTCCATACCAAGAAAAGTCTCTTGATCATCACTATAAAATCTCTTTCTGTATAGAAAATAAAAAACTTCTTCTCCATATTTTCTATTTAATTCTTCTACCATCTTCTTGCCGGTTTCAACTACTTCATCATCATAAGGAGCATCTGCAGTTTGAAAAGAACTGGCATCTCCCAATAAAGTAAAATATAAATTTTTGCTTTTGTTTGACAAATAATATAACTCTAAATTTTCGAACATTTCTTTTACTCTTTTAGAATCTTTTACTATTGTCGGAATTACGACCATTGTGCTGTCTTCTTTTTTTATATCCTCCTCAACTTTTAATGAGAATAAAGGCTTAGCATCTACAAATCTAATTAGTATTTGAGTAATTACATCTGCTGACAAACCAAACATCGGAATTAACACTATTAAAAATGCAACTAAATCTGTAAGCAGATATACTGATAAAGAAAGTAATACGGTTAAAATAACCACAAAAGCAACATATAAATATGCTTTTTGGTTATTATATTTATTATTAAACAATAAATATCCAACATGTCTATTTTCTTTATTTGCTTTATTAACAATGCTTAATACGTAATCATATTCACTAACATGTTTACTTTTCTTTGTTATCTCAGTTCTATATCTAGCCTTGCTATCATCTGTCATATCTTTATAATAACCAGTTTTTTCACCCAATAATAATTTCTCTGAGAAACTAATATTTGAATAAAAGTTGTGACCCTCTACATCAATTCCATTTTTAGAAAACTTCTTAATCGAAGAAAAAATATTCATAATCAATATGTTTTCATTGATTATGTTCTCTTGTTGTTCAGTTATTATTTTATTAATTTCTATTCCTTTTTCTTTGAATAAAGCTTCCATTTTTATTTGAGTTCTTTCAGCAGGAATTCCGAGTTCTCCTAGTTTATAATTTAATTCTTCAATATAATAAGGTTTAGATAATATTGTTTCATCTATTTTTATTATACTTTCAACATCAAAATTTTCTATATTCTTTTTCTTATTTATTTCTTCAAATAATAATTCAACTTCATTTTTCTGTATTAATTTTTGATTTATTACTCTACATAATTCCGCTAATCTGTTTATAAGGATCATGCTTATATAATTGTATATACATTCAATTTCGACATAAGAAAAAAAATGATTAGTTTTTTCTTGATATGAATTTAAATTTGAAAAAAGATATTTGTAATTTAATTGAAAATTCTTATCTTCCAAGGTTTTATAAATCAAATTATAAATTTCGTCTCTATTTCTTATCAATAAGTGTCTTTTTCTAGAAAGATAATATACTATTCCCTTTTTTTGAGAATCTATAATATAGTAATTATCGATTAACCATTCGCTAGTACTTCCAACACTTCTATTCTCTTTTGTTAATTTTATAATTTTTTTATAATAGTTAAATATGTCCTTGTTGTTTTTAATAAATTCTTTTTTATAGTGCATTAAATACCTCCTACTATTATTATAAAATTATATCACATTATTTCGAGTTAGTCATTATTTAAAAAAGATGGTATAATACATATAGTAGGTGAAAGTTATGAAAGAATACATTTTTCGAGCATATGATATTAGAGGAATTTACGAAAGTGAAATAGATTTAGATTTAGCTTATAAAATAGGGAGAGCTTTTGGGACAAAATTAATTGGTGAACAAAAATATATAACAATAGTTGGTTATGACAATAGAACATCTTCTATTGATATTTATAATGCACTATCAAAAGGTATTGTCGACAGTGGGGTCGATATAATTAACATCGGACTAGTTACAACCCCTATGTATTACTTTGCACTCCATATGTTTAAAGCAACTTCTGGAATTATGATTACTGCAAGCCACAACCCTAAAGAATACAATGGTTTTAAGATTTCATTTAATGGGAAATATAATGCCTATGGAAATCAAATACAGGAATTTAAAGAACTAATTAAAAAAGGTGAATTTAAAAATGGAAAAGGTACAATTATTGATCAAGATATTAAAGAAAGATATGTTTCTTTTACTCTAGCGTCAATTAGATTGGGAAATAGAAAACTAAAGGTTGCAATAGATAGCGGGAATGGTACATCATCGATTATTGTTAAAGATATTTTTGATAAATTAGATTTAGAATATATCCCTTTATTTATTGATTCTAATCCTGATTTCCCGAATCATCATCCCGATCCTAGCGTAAGAGAAAATACAAAAGAATTATCTGACACTGTAATTAAAGAAAAAGCGGATATTGGTTTTGCCTATGATGGAGATGCAGATAGAGTTGGAATAGTAGATGAAAAAGGAAACTTGATACCAATCGACAAATTTATGATAATCATTATAAGAAATATAATAAATAAGTTAGATGATAAAAGAATATTATATGATGTTAAGTGTTCAAAAGCTTTAGAAGATGAAATAGATAAACTTGGAGGCACAAAAGTTTGCTCGAGAACAGGAAATTCTTATTTGAGAGCAAAAATTGAGACAGAAAATATTGAATTTGGTGGAGAATTGTCAGGACATGTTTTTTTCAATGATAAATTCCCTGGATATGATGATGGAATTTATGCTTCATTAAGATTAATAGAAATACTAAGTAATACTGATAAGAAAGTTAGCGAATTATTAGAAGGTATAGAAGAATATCATTCAACAGATGAATTAAAATTACCAATAAAAGAAGAAAAAAAGAACTACTTAATTGGAAATTTATTAAAATATTGTATAGATAAAAAGTACAAGTATTTAGATATTGACGGAGTAAAAGCAATATTTGATGACGGATTTGCTCTCGTAAGAGCATCAAATACTGGCCCAAATATTACTATGAGATTTGAAGCAAAAGATGAAAAAAGGCTTAAATCCATTCAAAAAGAATTCGAAAATATAATAAAAGAAATATTAAATTAATATTTCTTTTTGTTTGTTTCCCCTCTGTTTTTAAACATTAAAATAATTGGGGTTCCTTCTAAGTCGAAAGATTCTCTTATTTTGTTTTCCAAATATCGTTCATACGAAAAATGAATTAGAGTTTTGTCATTAACTTGAAACATAAATCTTGGAGGTTTGTTTTCAATTTGTGCTACATAATAAATTTTTAATCTTTTCCCTTTATATGATGGTGGATGATTCAATGCAACAGCATCAGTAATTACATTGTTGAGTATACTAGTTTGAATATTTTTAATCCAATTTTCATACACTCTTAATATTTCTGGCATCAATGTATGAATTCTTTTTTTAGTTAATGCTGATAAATATACTATTGGAGCATAAGGCATAAAAGCAAAATTATTTCTTATATCTTTTTCAAATTCTTTTATGCTTTTTTCTGATATATCCCATTTGTTTACAACCAATACTACAGCTTTTCCACTATCCAAAGCATATCCTGCAATATGTTTATCTTGCTCTATTATTCCTTCTTTAGCATTTAATACTATTAGACAAACATCACTTCTATCTATTGCTTTTAACGCCCTCAAAGCACTATATCTTTCTATATTTTCATATACTTTTCCGCTTTTTCTTATTCCAGCAGTATCTATTACAACATAGTCTTTGTCGTTATACTTAAAAGTAGTGTCTACCGAATCTCTCGTAGTATTAGCTATATCAGATACTATTAATTTATCTTCGTTTAATATTGCATTAACTAAACTTGATTTTCCAACATTTGGTCTTCCTATTACACTAAACTTCAACATAGAAGAATCATATTCAATTTCTTTAACATCTTTAAAATTAGAAACCACTACATCCAATAAATCATTAGTATAATTACCATGTTCAGCACTTATGCTAATATAATCTTCATATCCATATTCATAATAATCATAAATATTATCTTGTGAAGATTTATTATCGACTTTATTTATTGCAACAATAATCTTTTTATTTGATTTTCTCAATAATTCGTTAATCAAATCATCTTCGACAGTTCTTCCATTTTTTCCATCAAGCAAGAATATTATTACATCAGCTTCTTCTATCGCTAATTCTGCTTGTGCTTTTATCTCTTTATTAAAATTCTCATTTTCAATAGTAATCCCACCAGTATCAATCAAATGAAATTTTTGTTCTTTATATTCGCATAAACTATATATTCTATCTCTTGTTACTCCTGGAGCGTCATCTACTATAGAAATTCTTTTTTTTGCTATACGATTAAACAATGTAGACTTGCCTACATTTGGTTTACCTATTATTGCTACTGTTGGAATTTTCATATAATCACCCCAAAACTTAATGAATTATAGCACAAAAAAAGAAAAAACGTAATTTTTTTTAATCATCTATAAAATCTAAGTATTTCCCTATTATTTCTTGTACTTCTTTTTTTCCTTCTTTTGATACTGCCGAAAACAATACAATATTATCTCCAATAACTAAATCAATACTGCTTTTTATTTGATTGATGTTCTTTTCTCGAAGACTTTTCGGTACTTTATCAGTCTTTGTTGCTACTAGTACTACTTTCAAATTAAAATACTTTAAATAATTATACATTATTAAATCATCTTTTGTAGGTTTATGTCTAAAATCTATTAACATAAAAACTTCTTTTAAATTTTCTCTGTTCTCTATATATTCTTCGATCATTTTCCCAAATTTTAGCTGCTTTTTTTTGTTAGTACTTGCATATCCATACCCCGGAACATCTATAAGATAAAAATCTTTATTAACCAAATAAAAATTTAACGTTTGAGTCCTTCCTGGTTTATTAGATGTCTTTGCCAAGTTTTTTCTATTCATAATTGCATTTATAAAACTACTCTTGCCAACATTAGATCTTCCAATTACAAGAAACTCAGGAAGTTTAGGTGGTGGATATTGACTTTGCCGAACTGCACTTATTACTATATCTGCACTTATTATTTTCATAAACTCTCCTTATATTTTTTTGCTTCTTCATCTAGTTCTTTTACTATTTGATCTACTTGATCAAAATTTTCGATTCTTATTCCACTTGCATATTTATGTCCACCACCATTATAGTTATTAGCAACACTATTTATAGCTGGTCCTCTAGACCTTATAGATACCCTTATTTGATTTTGTTTAACATCTTCTGAAAAAGTAGCCCAGACTAATAGTTCACTTACAAAGGAAAAATTACTAACCATATTCCCGGCACTAGCAGCATCGACTTTATATTGTTTTATTATCTCATCAGTTATACAAATATATCCAACATTGTTTTCTGTTATTATCATATTTTGAGAAATGTATCCTTGAAGTTTTAATTCATTCATCTCTCTCATATATACCTTTTCATACACTTTATTCTTATCTACTTCATAATTATCAACTAAATCACAAAATAATCTTATAGTTTTTGTGCTAGCATTTTCATATAAAAATCTATTTGAATCAGAAATAATTCCTATTGCAATAAATTCCGCTGCTACTTTATTCATCTTTAACTTGGTTTTTATTGAAAGATCTGCAATCATTTCACTAGCACTTGAATAAGAGTCATCTATCCATTCTACATCACAAAATAGTTCATCATAAGGATGATGATCTATCTTTATCTTCTTATCATAACTTTCAAAATTTTCAATATCTATTCTTCTTTTAATCGGTGTATCCAATACTATTAACAAAGTTTTTGAATAATCAATATCTTCAAGAACATCTGTTCTCCCTATAGATTTAAACTTTGATGATCTACTTCCTGCAGCATATACTTTTTTGTTTGGAAAATTACTGGATATCAGTTCTTTTAGTGCAAACTGAGAGCCCAAAGCATCAGGATCAGCTCCAATGTGTCTAGATATAACAATATTTTTATACTTTTTTATCAAACTGTATATTTCTTTGTACATAAATTCCCCTTTAGTTTATTAAACCATACGTTTCTCTTGCAATCATAAGCTCTTCATTTGTAGGAATAATAAAACATTGTACTTCCGATTGATCACTTGTAATCAATTGAATCTTACCTCTACAATCATTCTTTTCTTTATCTAAATAGATTTTTAGACTAGATAACTTATTAATAATTTCTTCTCTTACCAAGGAAGAGTTTTCTCCTATCCCAGCAGAAAAGACTATAGCATCAGGTTTGTTTAACAATACATAGTAATAAGATATAAAAGATACTATTCTATTGATAAATATGTCTTGTGCTAGCCTACATCTTTTGTTACCTTGTTCTATTCCTTCTTCTACTTGTCTCGAATCTCCACTTATTCCACTTAATCCTAATAAACCGCTGTTTTTATTTAATTCATTTGTAACTTCATCTATTGTTTTTCCTGTATTTTTCATAATATAAGATATTATAGAAGGATCAATATCTCCACACCTTGTTCCCATAGCAATACCACCTAATGGTGTAAATCCCATTGATGTTGCAATAACTCTTCCAGAATCTACTGCAGCAATACTAGCACCACTTCCAAGATGACAAGTAATAACTTTGGCATTTTCTTTGTTCAATAATTCTGATGCAGTATTATATAAGTACTTGTGGCTTGTACCATGAAAACCATATCTTCTTAATCCATATTTTTCGTACCATTCGTAAGGTACCGCATAAATATATTGGTCTTCCTCCATTGTTTGATGAAAAGAAGTATCAAAGACCGCAACATTTTTCGTATCTGGCAAGATTTTTTTAATCTCATTTATACCCATTAAATTAGCGGGATTATGAAGTGGTGCAAGAGATTTATATTTTTCAATATCATTAATTACTTGATCATTAATCAAAACACTTTTATCATATTTGCTGCCACCTTGAACAACTCTATGACCAATTCCATCAATTTCTATTAATGATTTTATAATATTTTTTTCAATTAATTTTTCAACAAATATTTTTATTGCTGTTTCATGGGTAGGCAGATTAATATCAACTTTTGTTTTTTCTCCATTAATTTTTAATGAATAAAAACTATTCTCCTCGCCTATCTTTTCAAAGTTTGCAGATACTAGAACTTCTTCTTGTGGCATTTCAAACACTTGAAACTTAACTGTTGAACTTCCAGCATTTATACATAATATTTTCATGTAACCTCCAATATTTATTATATTATATCACAGTTTTAGAGTATTTTTTCAAACGTACTATATTCTGATATTACTATCTTTTCAATTTTATCCATACATTGGTCGATTAGTTTTTCATAATCAAATTGTTTTTCTAAATATTCACATTTTTCCAAAGTGGGTTCCAATACGGGATGATCAGGAACAAATATTGTGCAACAGTCTTCATAAGGCAAAATACTTGTATCATATGTTTTTATATCCTTTGCAATTGAAATTATTTCGGTTTTATCTAAGCATATAAGTGGTCTAATAATTGGAATATTTGTAACGCTGTTTATTACGTAAATATTTGAAGTAGTTTGGCTTGAAACTTGTCCTAAGCTTTCTCCATTTACCAATATTTTTATATCCAATTTATTAGCCAATCTTTCGCTTATTCTATACATCATTCTTCTCATTATCGTTATTACGTATGGTTTATCAACGTTCTTAACGATATGTTCTTGAATATTACCAAAAGGAACAATGAATAGATTAATATCCCCGGAATAATTGTTTAATTTGCTACACAATTCTATTACTTTATTTCTTGCATTAATACTAGTGTGAGGAATAGCTTCAAAATATACAGTATCTATTGCCAAACCTCTTTTAAGGGCTAAATATCCAGCAACCGGAGAATCAATTCCCCCACTGATCATCAATAACCCTCTTCCATTGGTTCCAATAGGATATCCTCCCAATCCTTTTTCTTCATCAAGATAAACATATGTTTTCTCTTTGTCTCTTATTTCTATCGTGATTGTAACCTTTGGATTGTGTACATCTACTTTTACATCATATTTTCTCAATACATGTTCACCAATAATACTATTGATCTCCATAGAATCATATTCAAATTTTTTATATGCTCTTTTTGCTTGAACTTTAAAAGTATCAAAATTATTATTCTTCAATATCTCGGCTACAGCAACCTTAATTGCCTCAATATCTGTTTCAGTTGAATAAGATATAGAAAAGCCAGTAATACCTGGAACCTTTTTTAATAAACTAATAATATTAACTTCATCACTATCATTATAGTCTATATATATTCTAGATTTTGTCTTTAACAAACTAAATTTATAATCTTTTAAAATCTCTCTAATATTTTTTTCTAAAGAGTTTATAAAAAACATTAAATTATCCTTTTTAGTTGATAATTCTGCATATCTTATCATTATAATCTTTTTCATTTTTCCTCAGTTCTATAAGATTATAACATTATTAGAAGATAAAAAAAAGAGATTGCTCTCTTAATTAATACACTATGCAACTTTTTGAAGTCCGATTTCCTCTGGTTCAAGAATTTTTACAAGTTTTCCTTGAATTTCAGCTTGTTGCCTTCGTAAATCTTCTGCTTCAAATTTATACTGTTTGGCCATTTCCGCATTTTCTTTTAATTGAGAATAACTAGCACTCATCTTTTCCATTTCTCTTCTTAAGGAACTCAATTGTTCTTCATAACTTCTTTTTAGTCCTTCTAGTTGACCCGTTAATATTTGATTATGCTTTGCTAATTCAAACGATGTGGAATTGCTCGCGTCTAGTTTATTTGCTAAAGTGTTATTAGTTCCAGCCAATACTTCTTTATCTCTTCTAAGTTCAGCTACTTCTACTCTCAATGTGTTGTTTTCTTCTACAACAGCTTGTGCTTTTGAAAGCAACTTTCCAAAATTAATACCTGGAGTTGGTTCTTCAGCAACTGGTTCTTCAGCAACTGGTTCTTCAGCAACTGATTCTTCAACAACTGGTTCTTCAGCAACTGGTTCTTCAACAGCAACCGGTTCTTCAGCAAC
>CAYRXC010000022.1:9657-13464 GCA_964428195.1 uncultured Muribaculaceae bacterium
CAGCAACTGGTTCTTCAACAGCAACTGGTTCTTCAACAGCAACTGGTTCTTCAACAGCAACCGGTTCTTCAACAGCAACTGGTTCTTCAGCAGCAACTGGTTCTTCAACAGCAACCGGTTCTTCAGCAACTGGTTCTTCAACGGCAACTGGTTCTTCAACAGCAACTGGTTCTTCAGGTAGTTTTGGTTCATCTAAATTCATCGATTTATCAACCACAGATGCTCCTCTTATTAATTGATCGGCTAAACCTGGAGGAAGTATTGCTTTTCTATGGTATTGATCATTAAAACCAGAGATTACTTGCCTTGTCTCCTCATTGCCATCAATTGGACTATCATATCTCGTTTCCGATGTTTCAACTGGTGTTGTTTCTCCAACGACAGCTGATTCTTCAACATCAACCGGGCTTTGAACTGCTTCAGCTGGTGTTGCTTCTTCAACAGCAACCGGGCCTTGAACTTCTTCAACTACCGTTGCTTCTTCAACAGCAGCTGGTTCTTCTTGTACTTGCCCTATACTTTCGATAGGAGCTTCGACTTGAACACCATTCCTTTTTAATAATTCTGTTAATTTTTCAGAATAATATCTTATTGACCCAATAAGAGCTTTTCTAGTTAATATTTTTCTGTTTCCAGATGAAGATTGTTTAGCAAAGATTGCACTGCTTGCTAAATCCTTTACTTCTACACCTTCTACCATCATATCCATATAGCGTCCCTCCTAATTTTTTAATTAATTTTGTCCCTCATTTGCCATTTCTTGGCCTGCTTTAGCCATTTGTTTCATAACATCTTTTACTAGTATCCATTCATCATCTGATTCAATGATTTCAAATGAATAAGTTCCATCTTTTTCAACTAAAATTGATGCATATATTCTAACCATATCATTTTCATCCACTTCGTTAAGTGTATACAAAATATAATCTTTTCCCGTAGATTTCATATTGAAAACCGTTAAAACTTCAGCTTCTTTTTCAGTTCCATCTTCTGCTAATACTATTATTTTTTGTTTTTGATCCATAACCATTCACCTCATATTCTTTTTATATTTCATATTATAACATACTTATTATTTTTTTGTACATTTTTTTATTATAAAATGTTTACAATTAAATGCACAATAGTTTTTTAAATAATTATCAACATTATTAATATTGTTTATATTATTTGCTTTTTTGTTTTGGGAATCATAGAACCCTTTCAAACGAAGCTTTCCATATGCCCAATCTCCTACAATATAATCATAATCATAAAAATAATCTGTAAATTTATTTTTTAACTCTTCTAAATCAAAACCTTCTTTTTCGTTACTAGTTACTTCATACTCAATATTTTCTAATATAATTTTCATATTAATACTCCTTTATATATGCTGAATCTCTATTTTTATATCCAGCTAGACTTGAAGAAGATGACCATGTCATATAACCGCCCGTAAGCTTGGCATCGAATAAAGCCCTTATTTGAGCCTCAATATGTGATGAATTATATGCAAAACCTTGCATAGTGTTTTGTGCTAATATCCATGTCCTTACAACAGCTGGAGTTGGTATCTCAAGTTGTCTTTCGTATGCTTCTTCTCCCCAATTATACATCAATTCATAAGGTTTTTCCCAAGGCTTTGATAATCCATATGAATTTGGAGAAAAATGATCAGGATACGGCATACCGCTTATTACATCTACTACGTTAGATATCGCTGGCCAATATTGACCATATGCGGTTATATATTTATTTACTGATTCTCCAAACACATCTGCAGACACATATGCTCCCAATTTATGGATTTCATCACAGGCATAAAACAAAAATCTTTGAATTGCTTGTACTTTTTCTTCGTTATAAATATTATTAAAATTTAATAAACCTTTTTTCTCTTGAGTTACTGTCCTATCCGGAAATCTAACATAATCAAATTGTATTTCATTAAATCCCATTTCTATTACGGCTTCTTTAGCTAATTCAACATTAAACTCCCAAACCGATCTATTAAAGGCACTAGGCCATCTCGAATTATCAAATGGTTTATTAGTCCTTATATCTATTATTGCTACCGAAGGATTATCCCTTACAAAATAATTATCTTTAAATGTTGTTATTCTACCAATGACATAAAACCCTGCATCTTTTAATTTTTTTATTGCTGCTTTATAATCTTCGAAAGAATTATTAGCATATTTATAATTTGTAGGGGATAGTTTTTCATAGACTTTTGATTTGTATGCCGGAACCTCATTATCCTTTATATCTACTACAAAGGCATTAATTTTTGTCTTTTTTGCATAATTTATATATGACTCAATATTATTTAATATGTTGCTTCCTCCATTTATGTATAAAGAATAAACTTTACTTGGCATTTTATTATTTTCGAATTTCGGCTTTTCAACAGGGAAGTAATCTAAGCTCCCTCCATTTCCGCCTACTCCACTATGTTTATCTATTCTATTATTATGAACATCATAATATTTTTCCGGTTCATAATTCATCAAAGAAGCTTCTTCATTAAATACTATATATTTTTTGTAAATATAGCTTTCTTTTTCTTCTTTCTTAATCTTGTAGGCATTTACAGATCCATCTTCATTAATATGGTCATATCCAACTACAATAAGTTTCTCACCTTTAGCTGCCAAACCATTTATTTTTGAGCTATCAATGCTTTCATATAAAGACGCAGCTGTTCTTACATATATTTCTTTTTCCTTTACTATATCTATAGTATCTATTGCCAAATTTTCCCTCTTGATATAATATTTTTCTCCTTCTTTGATGAATTCAACAAACTCGTTATCTTCATCTATTTTCTTTTTGTCCACCTTAATTATTGTTCCTCTTACTATTTCATCTGTTTTATTGAATTCTTTATCATACAAATCAGATTTATATTTATCACTTGAAACATACATACTCAAAAAGATAATCTCCTTTTTTGTTTCTAGTATAGGCACAAAAAAATAATATAATAATGCCGGAATAGATATTATTATCATTAGTAATAATAAAATATTTGCAAATTTAAGCTTTCTTTTCATAAGAATCCTTAACTTGTACTAGACAAATATTGAGATACTAAATAAAACACTCCCGCTAGTACTAAAATAGTAACAATAAATATTAACACTATTTTTATTGTGAAACTTTTTTCTTCTTTTGAAGAAGAATTTAAATCCTCAAAATCTCCTTTTTCAAATTCAAATGTATTAGCTAGAGTCTTAATCCCTACACTTTTACTTATCACTTCTGATGTTTCTATTTCATCTTCTTTAGCCTTTAGATTGCTAAAAAAATCGATTGTCTTTTGATCATCATCTTCGTCATTAGATATATCAGTAAGAGTCTTTTCTTGCGCAAAAAAATCATTTTCTTTGCTAATTGTTAAACCTCTTAATATATCGTATTGTGTTTGAGATATTTTTCTTATTTTTTCTTCTTCATCGGTTCCGTCTTTTTTCTTTTTAATTAGCTCATTTATATCGTAGTCTTTATAATCTGGTTCTTTATAATCGTAGTCTTTAGTCCTTTTTTGAATCGGAACTTCTCCAATTATCTCCTTATAATCTTTTGATCTTTTATAATTTTCTCTACTATCGATCATTTTTTTTATTTTATCGATATCAATCTCATTAACATTATCAATAAGAGTAATATTGCTAGTAGGTTCTTTTTTTGCATCATAAATTTCTTCATATAAAAACGTATTTTTTTCTTGCCTTTTTGGCACTTCTATATTTTCTTTATGATATTTTTCCATCCTTGTTTTCATATAATCACCAGCCTATAATAATGATAACACATTATTTA
>CAYRXC010000023.1:0-13403 GCA_964428195.1 uncultured Muribaculaceae bacterium
TTGTCTTTTCTTTTATGCCTTGTCCTTCATTTCCGATTATTATAACACTTTTATTTCTGTTTTCAAGTTTATTTAAATATACTCCTTTTATTACATCCGTTCCATATATTTGATACCCTTTTTTTCTAAGTTCTATTAACAATTGTTCAATATTTTTTCTTATTACATTTATTTTAAAAAACATTCCTTGAGAACTTCTCAAAACTTTTTCATTATATAAATCGACAGTATCTTCACTTATTACAACAGTAGTCACATTAAAAGCGTAAGCACTTCTAATTATTGTTCCCAGATTTCCAGGATCTTGAATGTTTTCTAAAACTAGCACTTTATCTCCATATTCATCAGTTTCTTTTTTCTTGTTGCATATTCCAATAACCTTTGATGGAGATTCTAGCAAACTCAAATAACTTATAACTTTTTTTGAAACATAAGTCTTTTTAATATCAATATCAACATTATATGATTCTTCTATTATAAGTTCTTGTAACAAACCACCTTTGAATGCTTCAATAACAAGATGTTCTCCCTCAATAAGAAACTGATTACTAATATCTCTATTTTTTTTATTATGTAACTTCTTTAATTCTTTTATTTTAAAATTATCTGTAGAATTGATTACTATCATTCTTTCATCTCTTTTCTAATCTTTTTATAATCATCACAATATTTATTTACATATTCCCAAAATCTATGAGAATGATTAAACTCTATAAAATGTGATAATTCATGTATTATAACATAGTCTATATATTTAACTTCTTTTTTTATTAGCTCTAAATTTAAAGTAATACTTATATTTTTTCTATTACAAACACCCCATCTACTTTTCATTTTTCTAATATTCAACTTTGGATAAGGGATCTTTTCCTCTATTCTATTATAAATAAGATCTAATCGTTCTTTAAAAATATCGAATGCTAAATCTTTATAATACTTATCCAATTTTGATTTATCTTTAATATATAGCTTATTATTATATATTTCAGGTTTATTTTGATTTGATAAAACGACTACATCTATCTCTTTTCCTAAAAAGTATGTTTTATCTTTATTTTTGTTTTTGTTTTCCATATTTCTCATCATATTGACAATCGAAATATAATTTTCTAATAAAATTTTATTTATTTCCTTATCACTAGTTTTTTTATTAGTATATACATATATTTTTAAGTCCTCTTTTACTCTAATATATGTGTTTTTATTTTTTTTTCTCTCTATCACTACTTCATGATTATTATCATCTATATCTATAAACATAGTACCACCTCTTAAATTATAACATATAAAAAAAAGATAAGACTAGTCTTATCTAAAATAAACTCAATTGACTTGTTTCGGGCAAATCATCTAAAACTCCCATCATTCTCATGTTGTTTATTATTGTTTGAGATACTTTACCCCTATTTTGGAAGTCATCAATACTTGTAAATGCTTTTTGAGTTCTCTCTTCTATTATTTTACTAGCAACAATATCTCCTAAGCCATCGATTGTAATAAATGGTGGAATTAGTGTCTTCTTATCCTCATCAATTATAAACTTTTTAGAATCAGATTTGTATAAATCAACATTTCCAAATGTGAAACCTCTTGCAGTCATTTCTAATGCACTTTTTAATACATCTAAAATTGCCAATTCTTTATTAGTAGCTTCAAATCCTTTTTCTTTTAATATTCCAATCTTTTCTTTGATTGATGAATATCCGCTTATCATAGTTTTTATATCAAAATCAGTAGCCCTTATTGAAAAATATGCGGAATAATAATATATTGGATGATAAACTTTGAACCACGCTACTCTAATTGCCATCATAACGTATGCCGTTGCATGAGCTTTTGGAAACATATATTTAATTTTTCGACATGAATCAATGTACCATTTTGGAACATTTGATTTCTCCATAATATTTGCTAGTTTTTCCCAAGTTTCAAAATCTTTTGATGGTTTTCCTTTTCTTACAAATTCCATTATATCAAATGCTTCTTTTGGCTTTAATCCATTATAAATTAAATATACCATTATATCATCTCTACATCCAATTACATCTTTAAATTCAACTAGTTTATCGTCAATTAAAGCCTTTGCATTATGCAACCATACATCAGTACCATGAGATAATCCTGAAATTTTTACTAATTCCGCAAAATTCTTTGGTCTTGTATCTTTTAACATCTCGATAACAAAGTTCGTTCCAAATTCAGGAACTCCTAATGTTCCAACTTCACATTCTATCTCTTCACTTGAAACTCCAAGTGGTTCAGTAGATGAGAAAATTTTTAACACCTGTTTATCATCGAAAGGAATACTATCAATTTTTATTCCACTTGAATCTTCTAACATCTTAAGCATCGTTGGATCGTCGTGTCCAAGTATGTCAAGTTTCAGTACATAATCATGTATAGCTTGAAATTCGAAGTGAGTAGTATACCAGTTAGAATTTGAATCATCAGCAGGAAATTGATAAGGAGTAAAATCAAAAACATCCATATAATTTGGAATTATTACTATTCCACCGGGATGTTGACCAGTAGTTCTCTTTACTCCTATTAAACCTTGAGCCAATCTATCAATTTCTGCTTTTCTTAATTGTTTATTCCTATCTTCCATATATCCCAAAACAAATCCAAATGCAGTTTTTTCTGCAACCGTCCCAATTGTCCCTGCTCTATACACATATTTTTCTCCAAATAATTCTTTTGTATAATCATGAGCTCTAGATTGATATTCTCCAGAAAAGTTTAAATCTATATCAGGAACTTTATCCCCTTCAAATCCTAAAAAAGTTGCAAAAGGCATGTCTTGTCCTTCTTTTTTCATCATAGTCCCACATGTACATTCTTTGTCTGGCAAATCATATCCAGAAGAATATTGTGATCCTAATAGCTCACCATCATTTTCAAACACAGTATTATAACAAGATGGACAAATATAGTGAGCTGGTAAAGGATTTACTTCTGTTATTCCCATCAAAGTTGCAACAAAAGAAGAACCAACCGAACCTCTACTTCCTACAATATAACCATCTTCGTTAGATTTCTTTACCAATTTTTGAGCAATTAAATAAATAATATCGTATCCATTGCTAGTAATTCCATGTAGCTCTTGTTCAATTCTTTCTTCTATTAACTTAGGTAACTTATCCCCATATAATTTATGAGCATTTTCATAAACCATGTTAATTACTTCTTCTTTTGAACCCTCAAAAATTGGAGTATAAGGTTCCTTTTCATCTTTGATTATCTTAACATTATCTATTAAGTTTGCAATCTTATTAGTATTTTCTATTACTATTTCTTTAGCAACTTTTTCATCTAAAAAGTTAAATGACTCTATCATTTCTTCAGTAGTTCTAAAATGAGAACTTGGTATTTCTCTAATACTTTTTTTATTCAAATAATGCAATCCTCCACCCGGAACCTTTTGATTGACTATTATTTCTCTATAAATTTTATCTTTTCTATCCAAATGATGAACATCACCTGTTGCTACTACAGTGATATTTTCTTCATATGCTAAGTTGATTATTTTTTCTATATGGCTTTGAAGTTCCATTTCGTTTTTAAATTCGCCCATTTGAATTAAGTGGTTATAACTTTCTAATGGTTGAATTTCTATAAAATCATAATATCTCATTATGTTCTTTATTTCTTCGTTGCTTAAACTCCTAGATCTAGTAAATATTTCTCCTTCTGAACAAGCACTTCCTAATAGTAATCCTTCCCTATTTTGAGTTATTTCGCTTTTAAGTATCCTTGGTGACTTTTGTAAATACTTTGTATTAGCATCCGATATTAACTTATAGAGGTTTTTCACTCCCTCTTGTTTTTGAATTAATAAAACCATATGGTAATAATTACCAAATTTATATATATCTTCCTTAGTCATTAATTTCTTTAAGTCATCTATTACTTGCGCACCTCTTGATCTAAGTTTAACTAACATCTTAGATAAAACTAAAGCGGTTGCTAAAGCATCATAATCTGCTCTATGATGTGATTCTTCATCAAATTCAACTTCATATCTTTTTGTTACAATAGATAGGTTATGTTTTGGTTCTTCAGGATTTAAAATCCTACTTAATTGCATAGTATCTATTATTGCATTATTTATTTCACCCAAATCATATCTATTATATACACTAGATAAAAAAGCCCTATCGAACTTTGCATTATGAGCAACTAATGGCAGTTCTCCAATCCATTCTTTAAAATCCTTTGTAACTTCAAATTCATTTCTACAATCTTTTACCATTTTATCGGTAATGTGCGTAAAATTTGTTATGTTTTTTGGAATTGGTTTTCCTGGATTAATTAATTCATCAAACTTGTCAATAACTTGATTCCCTTTTATTTTAACAGCACCAATTTCAATAAGAGAGTCTCCACTAGTTGCATTGAACCCTGTTGTCTCAACATCAAATACAACATATGTAGAATCTATTAAATCAGAACTAGAACTTCCAAATACTATATCTACTTCATCATCTACTACAATTAACTCAGAACCATATATCATTTTGAATTTATCTTCTCTATTTTTATTAAAATCTTTAATTATCTTATACGCTTCAGGAAATGATTGAACACAGTTCTTATCTGTTATTGCAAGCGCTTTATGTCCATATTTTGTTGCCCTGTTAATTAGGTCTTTAACCGATACTACTCCATCCATTTGAGACATAAAAGTATGAGCATGTAACTCAACTCTTTTGTCTTCAGATTTATCTTCTACTTGTTCAACTTTGTAATCTATTTTCACAATGCTTCTAATATTTAAAACGATATCTTTTGAAAAACTATCGTATTTAGAATAACCATTTATTCTAACCCACATTCCTTCTTTAACATTATCTATTAACTTCTTTGATTCTTCTTCGTCTTTAGAAAATATTTTGCAATACATACTATCAGAATAATCAGAAATTTTTAAAGTAATTATTTTCAAATTTTTATTTGGTATATCTCTAATGTCTATTCCAAAAATATAAGCTTCAACAACAAGATCATTTTCTTCTGATATAACATCTTTGATAATACAATTCTTTTTTTTCTTTGTTTCAACCCCAAAAATAGTAGTATTATCTTTTTTTGTTTCAACTTTTATTCTTTCTACTATCTCTTTTTTTATTTCATTTTTTATTATCACTCTATCTTCTTCATTATATTTAGTTTCAACCCCATAATCATAACCAGCATTTTTAAAATTTAATATTAAATCGTTTTTAATATCTATTATTTTATTTTTTTCGATTTCATTTGTAACTTCAATATATATACTATCATCTTTAATATATACTTTATTGTCCTTTATAGAAGCATAAGATTTCTTATACTTATCCAAAAAATATACAAAGTATTCAACAAGCTTTTCTTCTATAACTTTTTCATACTTAAAAGTAATAGAAACCTTATCCAATTCCTTAAATCTTTTTTTAAGCAATTTGTTAATTTCATCATATAATTTTACATCAATAGTTTCTTTTAATAAAACAATAAATATCCATTCGTTTTTATTTTTTGAAATTTTTAACTTCTCTAATTTACCATCATCAAAAGAAGAATAATATTCTTCGCTTAAATTAATCTTTTCTAATAGTAGCCTTAATTTATCATGCATATAATCACTTCCTAATAGTATATTCGACATTAAAATTATACCATATTAAAATCAATAAAAAAAGAGCAAACATATTATGCTCTATTTAAATATTAATTATCTTTTACTATTTTTCTTTGCTTTTTTAGCCTTCTTTATCAACCTTTTAGCTCTTTGTTCTTCAATAACTTTTTTATTTTTATTATATTCTCTTGGTTTCTTTTTTTCTGGTTCTTCTTTTATCGTTCTATTATCAGTAATTTCTCCAATTATTTTTTTAAAGTCTAGCAATATTAATCTTAATTCCCTCTTTGGATACATTTCTTCTAGTGTTCTAATTAATTGTTGCTCATTGATTATCGATATGTCTATGATATCAACCTCATCACTGATAGAAGATGTATGATAACATTTTGTTCCATCAATTTTATAATAATCTGTTACTTCTCCTTCAATATAATTCATAATACTATTTACTTTTTTATCAGTAATTAACATAGCATCATAACTTGAAGAATTATCAATATTCAATCCAAATACTTCTTTGAAACCATCAAATTCTGTTTTAAAGACCAATTCCTTATCACCTTTAGATACTTTTGTTTCGAAGGAACCTTTAGTGCTAAGAGTTGCACTAATATCATCAAATAGTGCAAAGTCATCATAAGTACATTCTTTTTTTTCTTCTATTGTTCTATAATTTCCCCTTAACGACAAATCATCTTCTTTAAAAGAAAAATCATTTGTTGCAATTCTCGATTTTACTGAAATATCTTTAAATTTATATTTATTCTTTTCTTCAGACTTATTATTAAAATCAAATAAATCTGGAGCCGCTAGAGCTTTAACAAAATGTGAATAATAAAATAAAAATAATATTAAATTTTTTTCTTTCATTTTTCCCCCTGTTTTTCTATTCTATCATAAAAAAAGAAATAATAAAGATTTATTTCTTCTATAATCCTCTTCCTTTTTCAGGTTCAACAGCTTGAGCCATACCACTACCTAGTCCAAACTCTGATCCAAGTTCTTTTATTTCCTTTTCAACACTAGCATGAGCATCGTGTCTTTCCATAATAGCCTTTTTCCTAACATTATAATCTTTGATCAGTACTTCTAAATTCTCTAATTCCTGAATAGTGTTAATGTTTAGTGTAGATTCAGAAATCAAATCTAATGGCTCTTCTTCAATCTTTGTTAATGTATCTGTATATTTTTGAAATATTGAAACTAGACTTAGTGTAAATTCTCTTCTCATTTTCGAATCAACTTTTTCTAAGATTTTCATTATATCTCTGACCTTTTTAAGTACTTCCTCCATATCCATTCCATATGTTTTAAGTCCTTTATCGCGCTCTTCAAGTGATAAAAACTTTTCTTCTTTTTTTTCAAGTTCTAAATTCTTAACATTTTCAATAATTTCTTTTTTATCTGTTTTATTTTTTATATGCTCTTTTGCTCTCTCAATTCTACGTTTCGCTTGATTATAAAGAGAACTTGCAATAGAGTATACTTGAGGAAGCAATGTTAAACCTGTAGCAATAGCACCAAAAGTTATATTCTTAAAAATTGCATAAAAAATAGCAGAAACTGCAGTTGTAGCTAAAGATACCAAGGTCCATAATAAATGAAACTGAGACAAACTAAAATCATCGGCAAAGGGAATATGACTATCAAATAGTCTTTCTTCGGTTTCCTCAAAACTTTTCGTCCAATCTTCTATAAAATTTTCTATATAAGTTCCAATATTTGACAATTTGAATTTGTTTTGTTCTGTTAAATAATCAATATATAGCTCTTTAGCTTCTTGAGTTTCAATAACACCTTTTTTTGCAGAAGATAATAATCTGTTTTTTCTTCTATATTCTTTATCTTTATCCATCTCAATTAAATCAATTTGTTTTTGTTTTTCTTCGAGAGCTTTTAACATGCGAGTAATTTCATTGTATTTTCCCTCTTTATAATTTTCAATCCATTCTTTTTCTAATTTTAATCTATACTCTACACCGTCAAGATTAATCCAAAAATGATTTTTTTCTTCTATAAAACAGAACTTACTGCCATTTTTTTCGATTTTTTGGTTTATTTCTCTTATAAAATCTATAATTTTTCTTTCTTTAAAATAATCATCTTCTTCATCTTTTACTGTTCCCCATTTAGTAATAATCAACATATTATACTCCTTAATTTAAAATATTAATCTATCTCTTCTATCTTTAAAAAGTTTGTAAATTTGTTTTTTACTACAGGAAATCCCCCCGTAATAATAATTTTATCGTCTTTTTCTACCGGAATATTTTCTTTTGCAATTTTTATAGCATTTTTTACAATTTCATCAGTTGTATTGTACTTGCTCACTACAACAGGTAAAACTCCCCAATTTAGTGAAAGCGAAGTAGCTGTATCTCTTTTTGGAGTTGTAGCTATTATAGGGCAACAAGGCCTATGAGAACTAATCTTTCTTGCTGTATACCCAGATATAGTTGTAGCTATGATTGCTTTAGCATTTAGCATATTTGCAGCATCTACTACACTATGAGAAATTACTGTCGTAACATCTACATTTTCTGAGTTTGTATGCTTAATCAATAATTCATCATAATCCATATTACATTCAGTATTATCAATAATTTTATTCATTGTTTCTATTGCTTCTATAGGATAATTACCAACTGCAGATTCTCCAGAAAGCATAACGGCATCAGCCCCATCTAATATTGCATTTGCAACATCAGATACTTCTGCTCTAGTTGGTCTAGAATTAGTTTCCATAGATGATAACATTTCTGTTGCCACTATACATACTTTTCCTTTTAAATAGCTTTCTTTTACTAATTTTTTTTGAACGCTTGGAATAGATTCTAAAGGAATTTCTATTCCTAAATCTCCTCTTGCTACCATTATTCCATCACTTATTTTTATTATATTATCAATATCTTCGATTGCACTTTTTGTCTCTATTTTTGATACTATTTGCATATGTTCATTTTTTAATGAAATTAACATATCATTAACATCCAATACATCATTAGCGTTTCTAACAAAAGATAACGCTATAAAATCAGCATTTACCTTAGATGCAAATTCAATATCTTCTCTATTCTCTTTATATAAAAAATCTAAACTTAACATAGAATCAGGAACGTTTACTTTCTTATGGCTTTTTATTGGTCCCCCATGAATGGTAATACATTTTATGTCTTCATTCATTATGCTCATTACCTTTAATTCAACCAATCCATCATTTATTAGTACTCTATCACCGACATTAACATCTTTATGTAGATCAGAATAGTTGATTTGAACATTTCCATATTCTCCATAACACTCTCTTGTTGTTAAAGTTAAGATATCATCTGTTTCTAATACTAAGTCATTATTAATAGTACCTAGCCTTACTTCTGGTCCTTTGGTATCTATCAATATCCCCGCGTTAGAGTTAAGTTCTCTATTAACCGCTCTAATGTGTGCACATACTTTTTCTGAATCTTTGTATGAAGAATGTGATAAATTAATTCTAAATACATCTGTTCCCGCTAATACCATCTTTCTAATCATTTCTTTAGAATAGGTCTTTGGACCTACAGTTGCTACTATCTTTGTTTTATTCATTTCACTCACCTTACCCTATTATAATTATACATCAAATATTTTTATTTTAACAATTTATCTTTTAAACCTGTTAATCTTGACAATTCTTGATTATTATTAACTGCATTTTCAAATGCTTCTTTTTCTCCAACCAATATTAAATATTTTTTTGCTCTAGTTATAGCAGTATATATTAGCTTTCTATATAGCATTCTTGAGAAAGCGGTATCCATTGGAATAATCACTATATCAAATTCACTTCCTTGTGATTTATGAATACTTATAGCATATCCTAATTTTATGTTTTCCAAATCCTGCTTATTGAATTCCATTTCTTCACCATCGAAATTCAATAATAGTTTGTTATCTATCAAATCAATACTATCAATTATCCCGATATCACCATTTGATATATCACTATCTGGTATATTTTTGATTTGTAATATTTTATCCTTTTCTCTATAAGTTTCGTTTAAATATTCGATTTCTAACTGATTAGTTTTATTATTAAATACATCTTGTAACTTTCTATTTAGATTATCTATTCCATTAACTCCTTTATACATTGGAGATAAGACTTGTATGTCTTTTTCTTTATATCCTTTTTCTTTATATTTTTTGCATATTTCTATAATTAATCTTTCAATAGAATACCTATCACATTCAATGAAGTTATAATCTCCTTTTTTCCCATATACCTCTTTACTAAGTTGCCCAGTATTAATTTCATGTGCTAAATTAATAATATATGAATCCTCTTTTTGTCTATACAATTCCTTTAATTCTATTGTATTTACTACTTTACTATCTATCATGTCCTTTAATATTTGTCCCGGTAAAACACTTGGTAATTGATTATAATCACCTACAAATATTATTTTTATATCATCAAATAATCCTTTAAATAAATTATCTAACAAAAAAGTATCAATCATACTAGTTTCATCAATGATTATAAAATTAGCATAACTTTTATTATTTTCATTGATCATAAACTCATCGGTTTCTTTATTCCATTTTAAAAACTTGTGAATTGTAGAGGCATAGAACCCCGTTGCTTCTCGAATTCTTTTTGATGCTCTTCCTGTTGGTGCTAATAAGACCATATTTTTGTTTAGATCATCCATTGTATAGTCATTTATATATTTGTATGCTTCTACAATTGCTTTTAATATGGTAGTTTTACCAGTTCCTGGTCCTCCAGTAATTATCGTTATATTATTTTCTAATGTACTGATTACAGCTTCTTTTTGTAATTGATTATATTTAATAGAGAATAGTTCTTCCAACAATTCTATAGTATTTTCAATCTTTTTTATTTTATTATTTTTTTTGGTTACCAAATATTTTATCTTATTAGCAATTCTTTCTTCAATTTCATAATATTTTTTTAAATAATATCTATCTTCATCCAATATAATTTGATTATCTCTAACAAGATTATCTATGTATTCTTTAAAAGATTCAAAATCTATATTTGAATCTAACGTATCTACAACTTTTAAATAAATATCTTCTATTAAACAATAAGTGTTACCTTTATTAAAACAAATATGATTTATAGAATATAAAATACTAGCATTTATTCTTCTTTGATCTAATTTATCAATATCTAATGATAACGCAATAGAATCTATCTGTTTAAAACCAATATCCTTTATTTCATCAATAATATATATGTTCTCTTCTATTATATTATAAGTATCATTTAAATATTTTTTATAAATCTTGTTAGATTGATTAAAAGAAAAACCCAATTCTTGTAAATATAGAATTATTTTAAAACTTAATTTCTCTTCAACTAAAATATCATAAATATCTTTTGCTTTTTTTTCGGTAAAACCAGGAATCATAAGTAAAGATTGATAATTGTCCAATATTATATCCAAAGCTTTTTCTCCAAGAGAATTTACTATTTTACTTGCAGTTCTAATTCCTATTTTAGGAAATATTCCAGAAGATAAATATGAAATCACTGAGCTTTTATCTTCAGGCATTAATTTTTCATAATTATCCACTTTTAACTGTATTCCATATTTTGGATGGTTAACCAAAGTACCATAAAACACATAATCAAAATCTTCATTTAATTCAATGAAAGTTCCTGAAAAAGTAAGAGTTTTGTCTATATAATCAGTTAATTCTTGACTATCTGTCTCTTTTACTTTTATTACTCCAACTACAAAACCTCCATCACCCTTGTAAAAAATATTTCTCAATGTGCATTTTATCTTCATGTTTCCCCCTTTAATATTGCTTTATTTTTACAATGGTACAGCCTCTATTAAACATATCTAATTTATATGATTCGACATATTTATTTATTTTTAATTCTTCGTATATTGACTTTCTAATAATATCTTTCCCAATGCCATGAATAATCAAAATATATTTGTTTTTCAAATTATAGTTTTCGATAATAAAATATTTTAGATTAATAACTGATATAACCGAAGTTTCACCGTGTAAATCTAGTTTTGGAATATTATCAGTCGATATTAGATCAGTATACATTTTCTTTTTCAGCCTTAAATACTTCTTCTAATGAAGGAACGGAATTTCTTGTTCCGATTTTTGTAACTGATAAAGCCCCTGTAATATTTGATAATCTAATTGTTCTTTCTAAAGGATAATTATTAGAAATAAAATATGTAAAAGCTCCATGGAAAAAATCTCCTGCACCTGTTGAATCTTTAACTTCTACTTTTATACTTGGAATATGTTTAAACACTCCGTTATCGATATATATAGATCCATTCTCCTCTAAAGTAACTATCACATTTTTAAAATCTTTATTCATAATAGTTAAAACTTCGATCATTGAATCCTTATCGTTAATATTTATTACCTTATTAGTATAATCTTCCGCAAACTTTTTTGAACAAACTACATATGTAACCCTTTTACATAATTCAACAACTCTTTCGTTAGCTCTTCCTGCATCAATTATTGTCAATGCATTTGGATTTTTATCTAAAACGTGTTTTGATGCTTCATACTCTTGCCCATCCATCAAAATTACATCAAAGTGTTCATTTATTTTTTTATCCAATACCAAAGTATCTTCTCTATATGTGAAAACAGTTCTGCTTCCAATATTTTCATTTAACAATATAAAAGCTAAAGTAGTATCTCTACCTTTATCTACTTCAACATGTTTTGTTGATACTCCAACTGATTTAAATTCTTTAATTAATTTTTTTCCTAAAGAATCATCTCCAATAGCACCAGCATAGTAAGTATTTGTTTTCCATTTTCCCAATAAATAAGCAGCTGTTGCAGATGGTCCTCCACCTCCAGCAACTTTGTTTTTCATTCTATATTTAAAATTTTCAACAGGGTATCCATCCATTGAATAAGTTACATCATAAGAAAGATTTCCTATACATAATATCTTCATATCATCACCTTAATTATTATAACAAAAAAAGATAGAATAATCTATCTTTTAAATAATTTATAAAATTATTTGCATGGTGGTGCCGGTGTTGCTGTTGATATAGTTCTACCACAAGTTGCTTGTGTTTCTGGATTAAACGTTACATCCCTAGTTGATGTTTGAGGATCACAAGTGGTCCTTTGACCATATGTTCTTGCAACTAAACAAGATCTCGTCAACGTATTAACACCATCTTGAATTACTACTCTCGATCTTATAGAAAAAGTAACGTCTGTTGCTGATGCGGTTACTGTTGTTACTCCCGCTATTGTAGATCCCCAATCAGCAGTAAACACTTGTAAACTAACATTTCGCCTTCTAGCAGTCGTGTAATTTTTTGTTACTGTGGTTGTTCCTCCAGAATTCGTACAAGAAGTAGTTATAGTATAGTTTTGGTCTGACTCATCCCAATAACCCTTTAAAGTTACTAAACTTTTTTTGACTTTATTGTCTGCTGATGAACCATCAACTTTGTGTGTAGCATCAGCATACTGAAATCCTGATACAGTAACACTAAATGAAGAAATGGCCTCTGTACTTGTACATTTTGGTACTATTACAGCATATTCATCAACTCTTAAATAGCTTGAATCTGTTGCTGCAACACTATATGTTACTGTTGGTGCTGCAACAGGGGAATATATTGTATATGTTCCATAATTTTTAGTTATTCTTCCTACTGCATCTACCGCACATACATGCAAGTAATGTGTTCCTACTGCTGTTGGTTTTCCTGTTGCTGCCGTATTATTTATTGCAGTTGTTGTGCCTGCTGTT
>CAYRXC010000024.1:0-12726 GCA_964428195.1 uncultured Muribaculaceae bacterium
AAAAATAAATCAAAAGTCATATCTACTACTTCTTTTATTCTTGCATCTTTTTTATCTATTTTGTTTATAAACAATATTGGCTTCATACCATTTTCAAGTGATTTCTCTAATACAACCCTAGTTTGAGGCATTGGGCCTTCTGCTGAATCAACAAGCAAAATAACCGTATCTACAGTTTTAATTATTCTCTCCACTTCAGAAGAAAAATCCGCGTGGCCAGGGGTATCTACTATATTTATTTTCAAATCTTTATATTTGATTGAACAATTTTTTGAATAAATTGTTATTCCTCTTTCTCTCTCGAGATCGTTTGAATCCATTACCTGTTCGATTATTTCTTCGTTATATCTGAAAACTCCACTTTGTTTCAGCATAGCATCAACTAAAGTAGATTTCCCAGAATCTACATGGGCAATAATTGCAATATTAATAATTCTTTCCATTTAGCACTTCCTAAAAAAACGTACCGACTAATAATATCACAAATAACAAAAAAATCAATACGCTAGTTATTGATTTTACTTATTTTACAATTCCTTTCGATATTAATATTAATTCTTTTTCAAATATTTCTATCTTTTTTTCCTTGTTCATGTTTCTATTATATGTTTCTACTATATTATGAATCATTAGAGATTCTATTATATCGAGAACATAACCCAAAGAAAACTTTCCTTGAATATTTAATTTATTAACATCTACCATATTGATTATATTGTTTAATCCATCATTAAAATTTGGAGTAAACATTTTTTGAATTTTGTTGTTCATATTTAAAAATAATTTTTCAAAATATTGTTTATTTTTTTCTTCTTCTATCATATCCATTATGAATAAAAACAAACTATGATAAGACTTAATTAAATCTCCATTGAATTCTTTTAAATTATTAATCAATTTGGTTTTTATTTCTTTCGAATATTCATCTACAACATAATAAAAGCAATCTTCTATATCTTCAAAATATTGATAAAAACTTCCTCTAGGAATTTTTGCGTCTTTAATAATGTTTGAAACCAATGCATTAGCTATAGGAGTTCTACTGAATTCTTTTTTTGCAGCTTTTACAACTATATTTCTTTTATTTTCAGGAAGATTGAAAAATGTTTTTTTAGGCATAAAATCAACTCCTTACACTATTTTAATTATACATTTTATATTACGTAAAGTCAAATGGCTCCAGTAACAATATCAATCTATAATTATTATCTACTTCATTACATGTGAATATAGTTAGTGTGGTTTTTTCTTTTATATTATTTAATATTTTAGTATTGCTTTCATCGACAAAAAATTTTTTTATTACTTTATATTCATACTTTTTACCTTTATAAAAGTAATTAACTTTTTCACCTAATTCTATTTTGTCTAAATTAGTAAAAAAAGAGTTTGAACCATTTCCTGAATGAGCACCAATTACAGTATTTGTATTTGTTAAATTGGGTCTTCCAAATTCCTTGAACATAACGATTCCTTTTATTTTTTTTGAGTATACGGATTCCTCGCTTACTATTCCCTTAAGCTTTATTTTTTTAATTTCAAGATAAGAAATCCCTGCTCGATCTTTTTCAAACACATTATTAATGTGTGTTCTTTCTTTAAAAAAAGATATTCCCCAAAAAGTTAAAATAATAGTTGAAATAATACATACAATAAGAATTCGCATAACAAATCTTTTATGTTTCCTTTCTCGTATAATTGAGGAAGTTCATCGATAGTCACACTATTAGTTTCTTCATAATTAATTTCATAAAATGAGTCATCAATTAAGCTAACATCGTCGCTTTCATTAATCAAATTATTTTCATCGTTCTCTTCTTGAACATCTTCTTCAATTGGCTCATCCGAAGAAATATTCTCTTCAATTACTTCTTCTTTTTCATTAATAAATATATAATTTAAATCATTATTTATTTCATTTACTTCTATTTCAAATTCCGGTTCAACTTCAAAACCTTCTCTTGAATTTATTTGCTTAACTTTATAAATTCCATATTGCAATTTCCCGGATACAAATCCATTCTCATCTGTTTCTAATACCATTTCTAAAGCATCATCTTTATATACTTCAAACTTAATTCCCGAATCTAAATATTCTACATTGTTGATCTTATATATATTTGTTATTGTCAATTCTTTTTCGATTGGTTCAATATATATTGTGTCTTCTACAGGATTTAAACCCCATACTAAATCAACATTTATTATTTCATCATAATGATTAAATCCGTAACTTGGTAATACCTCTATGATAGTGTATTTGCCTAAAGGTATATTCGTTATTATTAATTCTCCTAACGAATTTGTTGATACCCTTCTATAAAAATTCCCATATTCATCAAAGATTTCGTAAAAAGCATAATCCAATTTTATATAGTTATTGGATTTGTTACTTTTATTTATTCTATTAATTTTAATACTTGTATTCGTTATTACTAAGTTAATTACTCTTCTCTTTGATTGAAGGCTTCCCGGTTTAATAATTGTTTGATAGCCCGGTTCTAAAAACAATAATGAGTTATAACCTTTACTGTAGTTTCTATTTAATGTTAATACATCTACGTTACTAAATGTGGCATGTATTATAAATTCTCTTGGAGTTTGGCTAACATCATTTATTCCAGAATATGTATACTCATATTGTGGTAATTTAGAGCTTTGATCATATATTGTATAAGTATTTCCTATTTCAACGGTATGGCTCTCTTCATATAGTACATTTTCATTTATGTATTCACTATATAAATCTAATATCTCTCTTTTATATTCGGATAAATCTATATAGTCTCCTCCAAATCTAGTATAAGTCCAATATACATCTACTCCTAAAGATCCCCAGATTAACTCTTGTGCCGCCAAATAATAATAGATATCGTTATGATTGCCGTACCTATAACCAAAAAACGAAATTATTTCTATATATTGTTTTTGATTTGCAGTATAATTTCCGTTTTCATTAAAATCATATAAACTATAACCATTTTCTCTAGATATTGACACTCCAAAATCCAAACAATATAAAGGAATTCCTTCGTGTTCTTTGTATACAGCTTGATATGATATATATGTATTATCTTTAAAACCATTTACATATACATCTAAATAACTATAATCAATATATTCTTTTGCATTAACTTTAATCAAAAAAAATAAACAAAATAAAAATATAACCTTCTTCATGATTTCTCCTTCCAAAAGTTATATTCCATTAATTTTTATTTATTCTTTTGTGTTTTTAATTCTTTTAATATTTTTTCTAATAATACAATATCTTCTGCTTTTGCAACAGGTTTTTGTTCTTCTTCTTTCTTTTGTTTAAACTTGTTTAGTAATCTAATAATCATAAATATTACAAAAGCCATTATTAAAAATTCAACTACAGCATTTATAAAGAGTCCAATAGAAAGATATACACCTTCTTCGGGAACAACATTACCTAGTGCCTTAGATAATCCTGATAAGTCAATTTTAATATTCTCAAAATTAATTCCCGCAGTTAGTACTCCTAAAAATGGCATTATAACATTGTTAACCATAGAATTAACTATTGCAGTAAAAGCTCCACCAATTATAATACCAACTGATAAATCAATAACATTTCCTCTTAGAATAAATTTTTTAAATTCATTAATCATTTCTCCTCCTTTATATATTAAATAATAACAAATCTGGCGCGAATATCATTGCCAAACCAATTAATAGCATTATTATACCACCAATTAAACTAGAATATCTAGAATATTTAGTAGAAACACCCGTTACTTTTAAAGTTATCATTGCAATAAAAAATATTATCAAGTCATCTAACATAAAGAAGAATATATAAACAACAATATAAGTAAAATAACTAAAACCAGGCAATTCATTCATAGCAAGAATTTGAGTGAATGCCAATGGAAGTCCTGCAGAACAAAGTAGTTCAACTAAATTAATAGAAATTGCTAGTAAAATTATTCCCATAATTGCTACAACAAATTTTTTATTTGAAGTTATTCCTTTTATTTTTTCTATTATGCTTTTTCTTTTTTTATCATCTATTACTTCACAACCATCTTTTGGTTTTCTAACAAATTTTGATGCATTATACATTCCAAATATAATAGCAAACAAACCAATAATAATTCGAATATAATATATTTTCGTAACAAAGACCGCAACATTTAACCATGCTAGCATAAATACCATATATACTAATGCCGATACGAATATAAAGGTTCCCCCCAATATCCACATTTTCTTTTTGTCTTTCATGCCAACAAGCATAGATATTAAAAACAATAAAATCCACATTGCACAAGGATTGAATCCATCAACAAATCCTACTACAACCGATACTAACAACAATGATACCTCTTTTGGGTTAACTTCTCCAAAAACGGGCAATTTTGTTTTCTCTGATTCTATTACTTCTTCCTCTTCTTCTACATCTAAAACCATATTAGGATTTTCAATATATTCGGATACAATATTCCTATAATCCTCTTTTTGATAAATGCTGATTATTCTTTCAATATCAGCAGGAGTAGATGTTTCATCAAACGAAGTTAATACATGTTCTCCAATAACAGTGTAAGGGACATAGTTTGAAGGCTTTTGTAATAAGTTTTGAATATTAATATACAGCTCTCCATTAGTTGGATTTCCCAATTCATAATAAAATACATTTACATCTTCATTGATAGTAATTAAATTATCTAAATACTCTCTTTCTTTATGGCAATGTGGGCAGCCATCTTGATAAAACAAATGTATATCTACTTCTTTAGCTTCAACATTAATAAACCCAAGAATAAATATAAAAAGAACAGTTATTATTTTTTTTATCATATATTTAATCCTTTCATAATTTCTGATTCTATTTCCTCATACGATCTTTCTCCAATCAATCTAGAGTATTCTTTATCATTAGTCATAAATATTAATACTGGCAAAATATTGCCAACATTATATATTGAAACTTCTAAATCAAAATCGTAATCATATTCAATTACTTCTAGATTTGGATATTTTTTCTTTATTTTATTTATGCTTGAATTGATTACTAAGCATCCGGGACACCACAGTGCTCCTATCTTTATTATTTTCATAATTACTTCCAACTTAAATTTTGATAACAAATCTTAAAAAATCTTAAAAATTGTGTTATTTCTTCTTCAGTGGTTTTATATGATAAACTAACTCTCATAGAATGACTACTTCTTTCTTCATCTTTAGTTAAAGCCATTACCGAATGAGATAATTCTCCGCTTTTAGAACATGCACTCTTGGTAGAAATAAATATGTCGAATTCTTCAAGAGCATGAACAAAAGTTTCGGGTTTGATTCCAATAACACTAAAGTTTAGAATGTGCGGTATTGATTTACTTGTACTGTTTATAACAATGTTCTTATATTTTTTCAAATCATTCCTGATCATTTTATTTAATTTTGATACATGCTTATATTTTTGATCCAAGTTATTGGTAGATAATCTAATAGCTTTAGCAAAAGCCGCAATTAATTCTGTTTGCGGAGTTCCACTTCTAAATATAGTTGTGCTTGATCCCCCGTGTATCATCGGTTCAATAATGATATTCTTCTTTTTGTATAAACCCGCTATTCCCTTAAAACAATAAATCTTATGCCCAGAAAAAGAAGCTAAATCAATATTTTCAAGATTTATTTTATCTTTTCCCAAACATTGTGTCATATCAACATGAAATAAACACTTTGGATATTCCTTCAATAGTTTTCCAATCTCTTCTACATCTTGTCTAATGCCTATTTCACTGTCAACTGCACTCATAGTAACTAAAATTGTATCTTCTCTAATAAGTGATTTTAAATGTTTGATATCAATAGTGCCATCTTTTTTTAATTTTAATATCGAAATTTCGTATCCTAAAGATGCCAAATAGTTAAGAGTTGCAACAACAGAAGAATGCTCTAAAGGAGATGTAATTATATGTTTTCCCCTGTCTTTATATTTAAAAGCTACACCTTTAATTGCTAAATTATTAGATTCTGATGCACAAGAAGTATATATAATTTCTTCTTTTTCTACATTTAGTTCTTGTGCAATTTGTTTAGTTGCTTGATCGATTAATTCTTTTGATTTTGCACCCAATTTATGAATTGAGTTTGCATTGGCAAAATAATTTTTTACAGTCAAATTAAAACTATCAAGGATTTCTTGTTCAACCATAGTAGTTGCAGAATAATCCAAATAAATCATATTATCACCCACAAAAATTATACCACATCATTTAAGTTTATGTACATAAACCAAATTTCTAACACTTATATATAATTTTATTTTATCAGAATCTGCTACTTCTGTTGGAACAGATAAATATAAATCTGACTCTTTACTCTTTTTAGGTGTTAAGTCTACGTATTTTATAGTCTTTGCTTTTCCGTCTTTGTAATACTTAATATATCCATACTTGTGCAACAATTCTAAAAAAGAATTAATTCCATATACACTAGAATCAGGTTTATACTCATAATTAATCTTCATTACTTTTTTATTATCTAAAGGATCATTAATTATATTGATTAAATTGCCATTTTTGATAGAAAATTTGTCATTTAGTTCTATTTTATTTATAGTAAGTTTGGTATCTTTAATATTTGAAATAGAGTAATTTACCTCTTTGCCTAAATCAGCAATCGGAAATGTCGAAATTTTATCTATGTTTTCAGGATTAACATAGAATCTTACATAAGCATTACCTAATCCAGAAGACGTTGCATAAATATTTTCGGTATATGATAATATTATTTTTTTATTCAAATCTTTTTTATCTATTTTATATACGAAAATATAAGTCTCTCTAGAATTTGGTTCAATTATTTGATTATCATAACCATAACCAATATCAATGAATTCACCATATTTTCTTAGTATTGGTAAATAATAATTATCTTCTATTACCAAATTCATATAATTTGTTTTTATTCTTTTGTTCGTCTTTCCACTATTATAAAAGCTCATCTTCAACACTACAAAAGTGTTTTCACCTTCACTAATATTTTCCGACCTATAATTTAGATTAGTACTATATATTCCATCCACTTTATATGATAAATCATTAAACCTTACTGCCTCTTTTTGATTATATATTTTATTCACTATTGCTACTTGATTATATACTGCACCAAACAGCATAACAATCGACACGGCAATCAACGTTAAAATTAATGTTTTGTTTTCTAAATAAAAATATAAAAGCTCCCTTTTGTTTTTATTTAATATTCTATTAATTTTTTGAGAATCGGTACCGATAGTAAGTTCAAATTCTTCATCATCCGAAACATCTATCTGAAGTTCTTCTAAATCTTTACTGAAATTAAACTTTTTAATATTAAATCCTATTGCTCTAATAAAAACCATTGCTATCATAACTAATTGTGGCAAAAGCGCAACGAGATTAATATCACTAAGCATCCTACTAGTTCTTGGCAAAATTTCTTCGACATTAATTTTCATCAAATATCCAGAATTCGAATATAATAAAATTATAATTCCTGTATATAAAAATGCCATCCAAACATAAAGTTTGGCAGGTTTATCCTTTTGTTTCATCAAAACCATTACTAGTGATGATAACAATACTATTACTAAACATCCCAAATAAAACAAAGGATTAGCATAAGTATTTACCAAAGTGCTTTCGTAAAAACCATAAGAACTTTTAGAATATGCACTAAAAAACCCATATATATTGTTGCTTTTAATAACCACATAGATCATTATAAGTAACAATATTATATGAACCAATTTAAAGTTTCTAATCAAAAATGCATAGGGTTTTCTAAGTATCACACTACCACTTCCTATAATAATTATACTATATTTTATTTAATATTAGTACTATTTATATCGTTCTTTCGTTATTTACATTTACACTATCAGTTAAAATTTCATGCATTACTTCTTCTTCATTACTTAAATATATATCTTCTATTCTGTCTACTCTACATCTTTCAGCCTTAAATATTCCATCTACTTTCTCTATAGCTTCTTCTAAATTATCATTTACTACTACATAATTATATTTTGTTATTTCGTTAATTTCTTTATATGACGCCTTAAATCTCTCTAGTATTATTTCCTTTGGCTCAGTCCCTCTTTTTTCTAATCTTTTGATTAAATCTTCTAAACTTGGAGGAAGAATAAATATAAAAATTGCATCTGGTATTAGTTCTTTTATTTTTAATGCTCCATTTATTTCTATTTCCAATATTACATCTTTTCCTTCATTTAATTTGGTAGATATATGTTCCTTCGGGGTTCCATAATAATTTGAATTATATTCGGTATATTCTAAAAAATTTTCATCTTTTATTCTTCTTTCAAATTCTTTTCTAGATAAGTAATAATAATTAATTCCCTCTTCTTCTCCAGGTCTAATTTCCCTTGAAGTGGCAGAGACTGAGTACCATATATTCGGATTTTTACTCATTACTCCTTTAATTATTGAACCTTTTCCAGTTCCAGAAGGTCCAGATATTACGACAAGATTCCCTTTTTCTTTTTGTTTAATTATTTTCATATTCAACTCCATTATTACAAAAGAACTCTATTTACTAGAGTTCTTTTGTTCTATCATATATTTAGTAATTGCGGTTTCTACCTCATCTAAAGATTTTTTTGCCAAGTTAGAAATTACAACAAACTCTTTAACCGTATCTATTACAACTTTCCCCCAAAATAATCCCGACCATATTTTTACGTCGTTTAACATTTCTGGAGTTACAGCATAAAATACATATCCAAATAATAATCTTTTTCTACCGAAAAGCATTCTTTTATTGGTTAACGCTATAACTGTTGTATGAGGAAATTGAATACTCTTTTCATTCTTTTGACCAACAAAAACATATTTTAATGTCTCGTCATTATCAAAATGAGTTTCAATAACCTTACAATGTTGTTTCACTCTAAAAGCCAAAGTAAAATGATATTTATTTAAAAATTTTATGGCTTCATTGTAAATATTATTCATTTTCTATTTTGCCTTAGCTTCAGTTACAAAAGATCTTAATTCTTCAATTTCCCTATAGCCATCAACATAAGAAACATTTTCACCATTTAATATTGCTAATAATGTTGGTGTTCCCCACTCTGCTTCAAATGCTTTTGAAGTAGTAGAAATTGCGTTAAAGTTTTCTTCAGTCATAGTATCAGTATTTAAATAATTAAATTCAATTCCTTCTTCCTCTTCAAGAGTTTTTAGTAATGGTTTAATTTTTTGACAATAACTACATCCTGGTCTTCCTACATAAACAAATACTAAACCTTCATTATCTTTGTTAAATAATGCTTCATATTCAGTATAAGTAATAGTTTTAAATTCTAAATTTACAGGATCAGTTTCTTCTGGTGCAGTTAAATTAGATACTAAAGCTGAAAACCCTATAATCAATACCAATCCTATTATTGCAAATAAACCTGTCTTGTTTTTCTTCTTATTTCGTTTAAACATATTTTCCTCCTATCTAAATATGATACAAGTTTTTCAAAATAAAATCAAGATTTTAGTGTTATAATATATTTATATTATAACAATTTAAGGAGAAGCCATGAATTTAAACGGTTTTCAATTATTCGAAACTTGGTATGAAGAAGGAATTAAATACAATAAAATATACGCAAAAATTAATGGCAAATATTATTTGCCTGTAAATGACCCAATTAAAGAAGAAGTTTTATTATATGAAGGAATCCAGGTTGAAGACCAAGTTTTTTGCATATTTAATTTTTATTTTTGTAGATTAAATAAGAAGAAAAATGGAATAGTAAAAGAAACAAGATTGAGCCCAAATTATATTCTCTCAGATGACATAGTAAGATCAAGTGAAATCGGAAGATTTGATTGTGAAGGTGATGACTTTCTTATGTGTAAAAAAATATTGACTGATTCCGAAGGAAATCAATCGACTTTTTATACCACTATTTATGATGGTGATCAACCAATAGAAAATCCAAAAAGATTATTATTAGAAAATTAAAAGATAATGTGTCCATTATCTTTTTTTTATAAGTGAAATATTCTTAATAGTTCTTCATCATTATACAGATTTAAAAGTTTTGCCCATTCTGGTGTATTTTCTTCTTGAAAAAATTGTTCTAAAAAATTAATCAACAAAGTGTGCCTTGGTTTAGCAGCTTCCTTTCCACTTTTTGTCAACATCAATTTTTTTAATTTTAACATTTTTTCAAAAAAATGATTTATAACACTATCAGTGTCATGAGTAGTTACATTAATATTGTATTCATTTGCTGTAATATCCAACATGGGAAAAACTTCTTTATCAAAAATTTTTCCATTTCCCAAATCACTTACTGCATATAAAACGGCCCTAATTATTCCATTTGCTCCTATTGCATCACACATATCCGCATCAGAAACAACCATACCTTCGATAGTTGTCGGTCTTATTCCTCTTAATAATTTGGTGTATCCCATACTTTTTACAATATCTAGCACTTTATCTTGAACATCTTTATCTATTTCATTTTCATTCATTATTTTTATAGCGTTACTCATTTTTAAAGAATTTTCAGCTCCTACAATTTTATAATCATCTACATCATGTAATAATGCTGCAAGAGCAACAATTTCGATATTTGCGTTTTCTTGTTCCGCGAATTTCATAGCCAAACGAAATACTCTATCAATATGATCCATTCCATGACCATTTTCATTTTCACCCAATATTTCTACAACTCTGTTTCTAACTTTTTCCAACAAAATAACACCTCCAAAAATTATGTGTAATTTTTTTAAACTATATTAACATATTTTTTATTTATATCAAGAAATATTTGACAATTGAATACTTATTAGTGAATTATGTGCTAGAATAATAATTAAGGGAGGTTTTTGGTATGAAAAACGAAGAATTAATTAAAGTAATTGAACAATTAAAAAAATACAATCTTGCTAAAGCTTTTGAGGATGAAGAGAATTTTAAATCTTGGTTAACAAAATTAAATACTAATCAAATTCAAAATTTTTTAAGTTTAAACATTGAACCAGATGAAGTAGAAAACATATTGAATATTCTAATCAACGAAGAAATATTAAAGTGTTCTGACTATAACAGAAGAATAGAAGCTATATCAAAACTAAAAAACGGAGAAGGTTGTTGGCATTTATTTGATAATATTTGTAATCCAAACTTTTTAAAAAGCAACAATTTTTATAAAGATTTGGAACTTATTGCAAAAGCCGATAGTGCGAGATGCGCTTTATGTGTTATTGGAGAGGATGCATTTATAGAAAGCCCTTTCCATGATGAAGATTTGAAATTAATTGTTGAAACTCGAGATAACAACAAAAAACAAAGAATTGATTATATTGTTTCAGAAGCACTTGCATCAGTTGCAAAAAACACAGATTCTATCAATAGTAAATATCATCAATCAGATATGAAATTAATGGCCGATTGTGGCAGTTCTTGTTTGCAAACAAGCCACTCATATCCCGAGTCAAGCTTAAATAATTTAGCAACAAATAAAGTATCATTAAATGACCCATTTCATTTAGAAAATATGCAAATATTAGCAAAATGTCCAAAAGCTAATAATTATTTGTACATTTTAATGACAGATTTATCTACCATTAATGGAGAACATTATAGAAAAGAAATTAATGCTCTAATTAATGCAAAAAGTGAAAATACCGCTAGAGCTTTATACTACTACATTATTAATCCTAAAAATAAATTCAGATACGATCGTAAATATCATAGGGATTACGAATCAGCTTATAAAGATGAGGAAATCTATGATAATGATTTAATTTCCGGAAGAAATACTCCAAATTATGAAGAAAATCTAATAACAATAAATAGTATTCCTGATGAGTTTGTTATGCACTATATATCAATATTAATGAATTCTAAGTTAATAAATAATAGTCCATACTTAAGGTATGATTTAGATTTATTAAAAAGCATTTCCGATAAACCTATTTTTATGGACTTATATAGATTTATTACAGACGAAACATCTATAAATAATCCTTTTCATGAATCAGATGCAAAATTGCTGAGTGAAACACAACAAGAAAAAACAAGAAAATTATTGTTACAAAAAATAATCGATGAGAAAAGTTTAACAAATTCAAATAGGGAATTTGATTTAGAATATATTTCAAATTTAGATTTGGAAAAAGTTGACAATGATATTTTAGAGAGAATGTATTTTTATTTATTTGGATATAAAGGAATAGATGCTCCAGATCATATCCAAAGTCTAACAAAACTTAAGCAAGGAATTACTGTAGAGCCTTGTGATTTAGTTTCAAGCTACATAGATACGCTTCATGAAAAAGCAATAAAAGAAACAGATGACACATATCCTTTAGTTGAGTTTGCTTCTAATAAAGATGATAAGCCAAATATATTAAAGTTTATAAGAAGATGGGGAAGAAAATAAATTCTTCTCTTTTTTTACTATTAATACATTCTTTAAATAATAGTATATTCTTCTCATAAACATATCATTTGGGTAAAAAATATTTAAATAGAACAAAAACATAATGGATATAAGCTTTGATAAAGAGAACCTTCTTCATAATAAATAAACTCATTTATCTGATTTTCTTTAATTAGATACTTTTATATATTTGATTAACTAATATTTATTTTATTTTGAAATTATAATACCATATGATTAATGCTCTATATGTGCATTAGTTTGTATCAACAAAATGTAAAGCGTGTTAATTATTT
>CAYRXC010000025.1:0-12361 GCA_964428195.1 uncultured Muribaculaceae bacterium
ATCGTTAGTTGTTTTTCTTTATTCATATGTATATTTAGATAATGTTTTTGCTTCAAATGTTTCATATTCTCTTGGGATAAATGATATTACTCCTCTTGTTATAAGATCAGTAGTTACTACTTCGCTGCTTGTAATATCAACGTGTACATATATATTATTATTATTTTTATATAATCCACCAAAATCTAATATTCCCGAACTAGACATATTAGAATAAGAAATAACCGCAAAGTAATTAATAAATAAATCCTTAATATTAGTTTCTTCTGGAACTAGTATCTTCCTAGATGAAACAAATTCATTGAAATCAGTTAGATTTGTAATTTTTTTGGTTTTAAATCTTGACATGTAACTTGATTCCTCTTCATAAAACAAACTATTGAACACTATTGTTTTAATATTATCAGTAACACTAGGATCATATTTTCCTTTAATAACTGTTGAATAACTATCTTTTATTTTTAGTGATAAAGCATCAACTTGAGCCGGATAGCTTTCTCGTACTACGCCTGTAGTTTTAACTTTAATATTATTACTTAGCTCTACTTTACTTATATCTATGTTTTCAAAATATACTGTATACGGAACATCTTTAACATTCATTAGAATACTTGACTTATTATCTTTATGGTAATTAATATCCACTACTGTTCCTTCTAAATAAGAACCCATACTTTTTATAATTATTAGGATTAACGCTATTACTAATAATGATATTCCTAATATAATATTCTTTTTCAAATCGATCACCCAATTCAATTTTAACATAAAAAGATTGATATTTTAACAATTCTTTATTATAATATTAAGTATAATTGAATGTTGAAGAAGAGTAGTAGTATTAATAAATTTAATAGAGAGTTAGTGGTTGGTGAAAACTAATAAATCGATAATATGAACTTACTTTGGAATTCAAACGGTTATTACGTTATAATAATGAGAGCATAGAAATACTATGAACTAAGGTGGTACCGCGATTATTCGTCCTTAGATTTGTAGTGTTTTTTTATAGGAGGAAGTATGTATAACTTTACAAAGATTGAAAAAAAATGGCAAAAGATATGGGAAGAAAATAAGACTTTTAGTGTTACCGAAGATAGTAACAAAAAGAAATATTATGCTTTAGTTGAATTTCCATACCCTAGTGGACAAGGATTACATGTGGGACACGTAAAAGCATATACTGGCCTTGAAGTATTATGTAGAAAAAAGAGAATGGAAGGATATAATGTTTTATATCCAATTGGATTCGATGCTTTTGGATTGCCTACAGAAAATTACGCTATAAAGAATAATATGCATCCTAGAATAGTAACCGAAAAAAATATTGCAACATTCTTAAATCAAATAAAAAAGATGGGGTATTCTTTTGATTATGAAAGAATTGTAAACACAACTGATGAGAAATATTATAAATGGACTCAATGGATATTTTTAAAATTATTTGAAAAAGGATTAGCATTTAGAGATAAAACATATGTTAATTATTGTCCTAGTTGTAAGGTAGTTCTTTCAAATGAAGATAGCCAAGGTGGAGAATGTGATATATGTCATAATGATGTAATTCAAAAGGAAAAAGATGTTTGGTATTTGAGAATAACGGAATATGCAGAGAAATTATTAGAAGGACTCGATGAAGTTGATTTTTTACCTAATATAAAATTGCAACAAGAAAACTGGATTGGAAAAAGTACTGGTGCTTTTGTTGATTTTATAGTTAAAAATGATAAATTAAAAGTATATACGACTAGACCAGATACTTTATTTGGAGTAACTTTTATGGTTTTATCTCCAGAACATCCTATAATAGATAAATATAAGAGTTCAATTTCTAATATTGATGAATTATATAGGTATAGAGAAGAATCAAAAAAGAAAACAGAATTTGAAAGAGTAAATTTAACAAAAGAAAAAACAGGAGTAAAAATTGAAGGATTTAATGCAATTAACCCTGTAAACAATAAAGAAATACCTATATTTGTAGCTGATTATGTAATGATGGGATATGGAACAGGAGCAATAATGGCAGTTCCTGGACACGATACAAGAGATTATGAATTTGCTAAAAAATATAATATAGATATTATAAAAGTAATAGAAAACGATCAAGAAGAAATCTTCGATGGTGATGGAATTCATATTAATTCGGATTTCTTAAATGGTTTAAATAATAAACAATCTATTGATAAAATGTTAGAATATCTAAAAGAAAAAAATATTGGAGAAAAAGCCACACAATACAAAATAAAAGATTGGGCTTTTAATAGACAAAGATATTGGGGAGAACCAATTCCTATAATTCATTGTAGCTATTGTGGTTATGTTCCGGTTCCTTATGATGAACTTCCTGTTATACTTCCGGAAGTAAAAAACTTTGAACCAGGAAAAAATGGTGAGAGTCCTCTTGCAAGTGTTTCTTCTTTTGTAAATTGCAAATGCCCAAAATGTGGAAAGGATGCAAAAAGAGAAACTGACACTATGCCACAATGGGCAGGCTCTTCTTGGTATTTTCTAAGATATGCCGATCCATTTAATGATGGCGAATTTGCAAACTTTGACAAATTAAAATATTGGTTGCCTGTTGATTGGTATAACGGTGGAATGGAACACGTAACAAGGCACATGATATATTCTAGGTTTTGGCATAGATTTCTATATGATATTGGAGTTGTTCCAACTAAAGAACCTTATCAAAAGAGAACCAATCAAGGATTAATTTTAGGATCTGATGGTGAGAAGATGAGCAAATCAAAGGGTAATGTAGTAGATCCAATGGAAGTGGTTGAAGGCTTAGGAGCCGATACTATGAGATTATATATATTATTCTTAGGAGAATACTCTTTGGATTCTGTATGGAATGAAGACTCTATTAAAGGAATAAGTAGATTTTTAGATAAAGTATATAATATGAAAGATAAGGTAATAAAAGATAATAATATAACTGAATCTTTATCAATTCAAATTAATAAAACAATTAAAAAGGTTACTGAAGATATCGATGAGATGAAGTATAATACTGCAATATCTGAAATGATGATATTAGTAAATGAATATTCTAAATTAGAAAATATTACCTCAGAAGATTATTTAATATTGTTAAAGTTACTAAATCCTTTTGCACCTCATATTACAGAGGAACTAAATGAATTATTAGGAAATAAAGAATTGGCATTCTCTGATTGGCCACAATATGATCAATCTAAATTAATTGAAAACACTTATGAGATGATCATTCAAATTAATGGAAAGATTAGAGGCAAAGAAATAATAGATGTTGGTACTTCTAAAGAAGACATGGAAAGAATTGCAAAAGAGAATGAAAATGTAAAAAAATATTTAGAAAATAAAGAAATCATCAAAGTAATTACAATTCAAAATAAAATAGTTAATATTGTAATATCCGATTAATGTTTAATTAGTTATTATTTTTGATATAATAATTAACATAGAGTATTTGGAGGTGAAATAATGAATTCTATAGTTGCAAACGATGAAATGCTCACCACTAAAGAAAAAATTGACAATATTCACCTAGAGTTAACAAATAATATGAATGAGATAAACACTAACTTCGATAAAGTGGTTTCAAATTGGGCGGGATCAAAATCCAAAGTAATATTAGCGCCCGTTGAGAATATAAAAAATGAAAACAAAAAAATATTGGAAAAAATAAAAGAAAAATCAGATCAAATAAAAAGAGCTTATGATACTTATCTAAAGGCTCAAGATACTACTATTGTCCAAAGCACAATCTCTTCTAATGATACTTTGACTGATAATTCCGAAAAAATAATTGAAAAGCCTGAGGATGTAATACTTGGTACTACTCTTTCCCCTGCTGATTCAATTCCAACAGAACCAAAAAATCAAGATTTAACCCCTAGCGATGATAAATTAAATGAAGTAAGAAGCAATTATATATATAATATGGACTCTAGTGGAAATTACAGCAGGGTGATAAACTATCAGGGAGCTAGTTGGAACTATTTTACAATGAGAGACCCTTTGTGGAGTAATTGGCAATTAAATAGAAATAAGACGGGCTTTAAACCATTGGCAAAAAATGGAAGCCATCCGTTTGCAACAATTAATATTTTTGCAAATTCTGGTCTTATTGCTGGTAAAAAAGAAGACATTGTAATAGATGTTCTTGGAGTTTCTGGTATTCAAACTAAAGTAGATGGAAAAAATGTTGGAGATGGTATACTAAACTTAACAACAGGACAGCATAATATGGGTGGACAACATAAATATAAAACCATTTTAAAATCTGCAGGAATTCCGTCCTCTATTTTGCCAACGCTTGATAATGCAATAACCGAATTAGAAAAAGGTAATGTGATTCATTGTCTTGCACAAGAGGGAAGCTCAATAGCAAAGTTAGGACATTATTTAACCTTAGTGGGTGTTGAAAAAAATAATAATGGAGCGGTAACTGGTTTATACGTTTTAGATAGTATTGGAAAATCGCAAAGTGAATTTGATTCAATTTCAAAAAAATCTAATAGTAGTGAATTGGTTCATGTTATTGAACCGGGATTGGTTAGAATTGATGCCTCTAAAGAAAATTTAAAGGATGTAAAATTAGCGTCTTTTAGATCAATAGACGGAGGAAAAAGTATAACTAAAACAGTGTTTTCTTATGAAGATTATTTGAATGGTAATTATTAATTGTTGTATTTTTTAAAAATAAAGAGCGAAAGTTCTTTTTTTCTATTGACAAATGAATTTAATTACTTATAATAGAAAGCAATATTATTAATTCAGGGGGAATATATGAAAAAAATAATTATTGCACTTTTTTTAATTTTTGTTTCAACACTAACAGTATTTGGAGCTGACAATTTAGATGAGGAAGTAGTTTTAAAAGAGATTAAAATTACCAACTTTGAATTAGCACCTTTTGAAGGAGATTTAGAAGTAGATTATGAATTGGTACCAAATGATGTAGAAAACAAAGAAATAGTATGGTCTATATCAGGATTACAAACTGGAGTAACTGCAGAAATAGTTGATAGTTATAAAACTGATAAAGCAGTTGGCACTATTACATTAAAGGTAAAAAATGAAAATGATAAAACATCATCATTTAATTTAAATGCTAAGTCTGGAAACATTACTAAGTCTGTTAAAGTAGAAATTGAAACACAAGAACTAACAGAAGAAAGATACAAAAAAGAAGTAGTTGAAAATATAGAAAAATTAATTGAAGAAGTTAAAGATATTGATTCAAAAAATGAAAAAGAAATAGAAAAAGCAATAAATAAAATAGAAATAATGTTGAAGAACGAAGAAGTTAAATCAAGCGTAAAAGAAAGTTTACTAGAAGATTTTGATGGAATAAAAAAAGATTTTGAAGCTTATAAGAACGAAGAAGAAAATGATACAACAAAAATTATAGTAATTGCAGCATTAGTGTTAGCGTTCTTATTCGGATTATATATGATATTTAAAGATAATAGTAAGACACCTTCAAAGAAAGCCAAAGTAAACGAAGAAAAGAAGGCTCCGGTAAAGGAAGCAAAAATAGAACCAAAAAAATCGGACAAAAAGCAAAATAAAAATAAAAAGAAATAATAAATTAAAGTATAGAGTTAGTTCTATACTTTTTTTATTCTATTTTTTATGATAAACTTAATTAAGGTGATATCATGAGAAAGAAAATAGAGTTTACTAAGAAAGATTTATTATTGGTTATATTATTGGGTATTACTATTTTATTGTGTAATTATGCTTTAATGTGGCATTCGGTATATAAAGAACACAATCTAAATATATCTGAATTATCGGGATATATAAATGAAATATCTGCTGAAGAGTTTGATGCATATATAGTTGAACATCCAAATTCAATAGTGTATTTTGGAAATGTTAGTAATGAAAAAACAAGAGACTTTGAAAAAGAGTTTTTAAAGACTATTAATAGATATTATCTAAATGATAAGGTGGTATATATCAATACTAATGGTATTGACTTAAGCGTCTTTCTTAATCAATATGATTATAAGAAAGTAAATATTAAGTTAGAACCATCTATTATATATTTTGAAAATGGAAAGATAGAAAGCTATATAAACTTTGATAATAATAAGATGGATAATAAATCTATAATAAAGTTTTTTAGATCTTACGAGGAAATATGATTAATGTTGTATTATATGAACCAGAAATTCCACAAAATACTGGAAATATAATGAGAACATGTGTTGCTACTAACTCAGTATTACATCTCATTAGACCATTTGGATTTAATATAAACGATAAAAATTTAAAGAGAAGTGCAGTAAATTATCTAGATAAACTAAAATACTTTATATATGATGATTATCAAGACTTCTTATCAAAAAATTTTGGGGATTTTTATTTTTTTACAAGATATGGCAAAAAAGAACATTCATCAGTTAATTATAAACTGTCGCATAATATATATCTAATATATGGTAAAGAATCAACGGGCATTCCTAAAGCAATATTGAAAGAAAACTTAGATAAATGCTTAAGGATACCTATGAGTGAGAATGTTAGAGCAATCAATTTATCTAACAGTGTAGCTGTAGGAGTATATGAGGTATTAAGACAAAAAGAATATAAAGGATTATTTAAAGAAGAACCACATAAAGGAATTAATTATTTAGATAATTAATTTTTTATTTCATTTATTATATATTATGATATAATTTAAATATACTATGCGGAGGTCTAATATGATAAAGAAGTTATTGATAATGATGTTATTACTTATTATTTCAATGAAGGGAGTAAATGCGGTTTGTATCCCTCCTGAAGAAGAATTTACTTCTGGAAATAATAAAATAATAACTTGTGATCCTGAAACAACTACTAAGACTACAAAATTTGTATATCCAGAAGCGGGTAATCCAGAGCCTGTAACTTTTAGTAATAATTATTGTGAGGTTAGGTGCAAAGAAGAAATCGCATTTGCATTTCCAAGCGTAAGAAGAACTTATGCAGGTATGCCTTTTTCTTACAATTTAGTATTATCTGGAGCAAGATCGTGTAGAGCAATTTATCCGGACTATGTTGGATTTGATGAAAAATATAGATTAATGGTTGATATGTATATGGTTATGCTCGGGAAAATAACAACCGGGGTACCTAGAACTGATATAAATGAAGATGGACACTTAAATGATGGAGATTATAACTTTTTGAGAAATCAGGCAGCTACTTTTGTTGATATAGAAGGGAAAAAAGTATTAGATTTAGACAATAATGGTGTGATGGATTCTAATAACATTGTATTAGGATCTTTGTCAAGTGCAATAAGAAATATGAAACAAGAGAAAGATGATTGTGATGGTTGGGGTACTCCTTCAAATCCTTCCTCTACTTATGAAGTTAAACCTACAGTAAATTTAACTATTGGAACTTCAACTGGAGATGTGGTAGAAACATATGAATATGAAGAAATAACTCCCTATAATTCAATAATGACTCACGATACTACAACGTATTCTTCTTGTAGTCTAAGAGATCCAATTGGTGTTGGTGGAAATAGAGAATATTACTGTGTGGGTGAAAATACCTATATAGGATGGACTGAGATAGCAAGGGTAAATGGTTGGTTTGCTATGAAAGAGAAAAAGATGGTTGTATATCATGGAAATGTAATGGCAATAAACGATTTTGTTAGTCCTGATTTGGAAACTTGTTGGGCAGGAAGAAGTTATTATGTTCCTCTTAATGAAGTAACTAAACCTATACCCGGCGATTCTTCTGACAATGGTTATCCTTTAACGCTTTCAGTAGTCGGATTAGGAAATAATATTAGCCCGGGTCCAAAAAATATGAGTTTAACAGTTAATTGCAATTATCAAGTTAGAAACTTGATTGGACCACAAACGTTCGATTATTATTATCTAAGGTATTCAGGACGTATTGCTGCTGGAGCAAAAAATTCCTTGTCTATGTATTTATATAGACCAATAGACTTGAAGGATCCATTTCCAAACAACAGAGAACCTGGTGCAAATTGGGCCGGAGAAATAGAAGAAATCATAAATGGAAAAAAAGTAGAAAGAAGTTTAAAAGAAAAATATATAACAAGCACTGCAGATACTATACAAGATAAAAGTCCATATAAGATTACGCTAAATAGAAGTAATATCGATAGTATCAAAAGAGACAACGCTGACAATGGATATAATCTATTTGAGAATGTAGAGATTGGTCCTAATGAATTTATACAAAGATACTACGAGGTAATTTCAACAAATGATAGAGAATACAATCAAGAATACAATCAAGAATACAAAAAAAAGGAATCTAAAGGAGAAAGGGGGAAAAAATGAGAGAGTCTTTTTGGGGAATATTTATAATGATACTTGGAGCAGTTGGAATAGTAGCAGTTAACTTGTTTCAAGATTTGACTATAACAAATGATCAAACACATTTCTTATTAAAAGAATCAACTAAGGCTGCAATGGGAGATTCTATAGATATAGCTTATTATAGAACTACTGGGAAAATAAGAATTGTTGAAGCAAAATTTGTAGAGAATTTAACTAGAAGATTTGCAGAATCAGCAGTATTAAATAAAGATTACAATATTATTATTCATGATATAGTTGAAGAACCACCGAAGGTTAGTATTAGTTTGACTACAAATGCAGATGATCTATCTGGTGGAAAATATGAGATATTTGAAAAAATAGATTCAATATATGAAGCTATATATAGTAGAGATGATTATTATGATGCAAAATACAACGTTGATGAATGGAGTGAAACTAGAATTATTCCTGGAGAAGTTCCGGAAAATCCATACAAAGATGGTAAGTGTGCAAACTCTGATGCAGGTAATTTGGATTCTCATTGTATGCTAGGAGACTTGATTTTTGATGGATGGGGGGATGCTCCTTCATCAATTGGAGTCCTTTGTGAGTCGGATTTAAATAACTTGCCTAATAGAAGTAGAGATGCTTATTATAGAGAATGCGTATGCAATCCTGTTACAAACAATGTAGAATGGTCAGCTAGGATTAAGGCGGATCCAGTGCCAATGGCATCACCAATAATAAGTGCGAAAAAAGATAAAGTAACTTACGAATGGAAATTCAAGAAAGAAGGTCCATTTAATGATATTGATACTAATATTATTTTCGAAATAGTTGTAGGCCCTTTTATTAGGAGTCTCAAATTATTATCTGTTGATGACACTAGAAATACAGAAACTGGAGGAACATTGTGTCCAACAGGAACCGAAAACCCTATAGCTTTATTAAAAGGGGATACTCAAGAACTATACCCAAGATACAATCCCAAAAAAACTGTAAATAGAGATTTAAAATGGACTTCAACCAATAATGGAGTTGACATCCAAGATCCTATTGTTGGAAGTATAGACTGGCCTAATAAAGATACGGCAACAATTAGAGGAGTTAGTCAAGGAAATGTTACTGTATCTGCAGAAGTTTGTGGGATATCTTCAACTTGTAATTTTAGAGTTGTTGAACCTGAATGCCCAGCAGATAAACCTGTAATATACCCCGGAGGCGTTGGCTATGCAACTCTTAAGAATAATGATCAAGCCTATTTTAATAATGTTTCATATAGTATTAATCTTGCTCCTAATATAGCTACGATAGATAATAATGGGGTGATATCAGTAGAAGATAATGGTTCTGTTACACAAACTATTGAAGGAAAATATACCATAATAATTAGTGGTAATAACGTTATTACACCTAAAGAATGTGATTTTACTATCGAAGTAACTCAACCCAAAATTATCGAAACCCCCGATCCAAGAAAATGCGGAGTTGGAAACATGAGCATTGTCTCATTTAATTTTCCTGATAAGCCAGCTATATGTGCTTCGGAATATGAAAAAGATAAAAATGGATTCGTTAGTAAATTGTTGAAAAACGCAACACTTAAAATAAATTTATGCAGTAAAACAACACCATTTTCGAGTTGTGATGGGGGAACATGGGATTCTACAGATGTTATTCCGTTGGGTTATAATAGTTTAAATGCAACAATATCATCTAACATTAGTTTTAGTGGATCAACGTATTCAGTAAAAGTAGTAGCAAATATAGACCATCATGAATTTCAAAATGCTCTTGTTTCTTCGGGTTGTAGAGCAAAAAGACCAACCGTTACTTTAGAGGGAGGTTTTACAGGGTCTCTAATAGTTGGTGCCACTCCTGAAGAATGCAGCCTTGCAGACCTTCAAAGACGAGCTTCTATTAGCGGACAAGATACAATTATTCCTGGGGTTAGAACTGCAACATATTCTTTAGTATATTCTGCTTTGCCAGGAGATAAAATTACATGGAGATTCAGAGGTAGAACATTAGGAAATGGTGCTACAATGAGTTTCACTCCAACTACGGAAGATATTAGGGGATTTGAGGATAGTAGCCTTAGTGTAACTATAAATAATGCTACTTATGGTTCCGTTCTTGGAGAAGATGGTGCAGCAATAGAAAAGAGATTAAAATTTGATACGGAAATATGCCAAGATATGGATATTAAAGTAAATTCTTGTATTAGAAAGGGTATAAATTTCTCTGCTTCTCAAGTTGGAGTACAGGATGTTCTTTCGGGTGCTCATTATGCGAATGCATCATGGAAGTTAAATAACCTTACATTTTCTGGTTTGGGATCGGGCACTACAAGTTCAACTGTTATTTTGTTCAAAGCACCAAGTTCAGCTAGCGACTATGGTACATCAACGGGATCTATTACTTTAACGAGACAGGTTGATTGTCCAAATGTCTCTAATCAAGTTACAAAAAGTGTTACTATTTATCCACATGATGATTATTATTGCTCAGGAGTTTATAAAACCAAATCTACTGACGGTAAAAACTGTATAAATACTGAATCAAATTTTGGTTTGATTCACTCTCCGGTGTGTACAGAAAATCAGGTTTCGGCTAATAGATTTAATACAAGTTGTTATAATAAATCTGATTTATTGGATGCTACGCCAGAATATTCTTGTTCGAAAGGTTGGGTACACACAAAATCAAATGGGGAAGTTACTTGCAGATATGAAACCAATGTTCGCGTCTGTGAAGATAATACTGATTATCCTGTTGGCCCAAAGTGTTATTATAACAGAACGAAATTAGATGCGGAGGATCGTCAATTCTGTAGTGGTGTCTATAGTGGTGGATATTGCTACACAAACGAAACAGGACCCAGTTATCCAACGTATAGTAATAGTACTTCATACTTGAATACGAATTATGTATGTTCAACTGGCGGAGGTACTGTTTATGAAGGCAACAAATGTGCTCCAGAAGCCGATCCTATTGCGGGAACTTCTTGTGTAATAGGAGATGGGTATGAAAGAAGTTTATATGGGGGATCATGTTATTTATCTGCTAAAGCTGTGAAAAACTCGTGTGAATTATCAAGGAGAGATTAATGAAAAAAATTATTATGGGACTATTTATATTTGTTATTTTGATGGGGAAAGTAAGTGGAAAAAGCAATGATGTTCTTACTATTGAAAAATTAAATACAAATATAATAATATATGAAGAAAATGAATTTATGGTTAATAATGACTATGATACTTCACTTATATTTGGAGATAATCCACAAACAAATTATTTTTACAAAGTTTTATACAACAATTATAAATATTTATATAAAGATAAAATTATTAATTCAAGTGTGGATTATTCAAATATTGATATGACATCAAATACCGAATTCGGAATATATGAAACGGAAAAAGGAAATACTCTTTACTTTGGGAATCCTTTTTCAAGGTTTAAACCAAAAGAGAAGATAAAAGCTGAGTATTATGCGATTTTAGAGAAAAAGGAAGAAGGAATATACTCTTATACTATTTGTAAAGAGGATTATGACGTTAAAAAGATAAATTTTGAAATATTAATGGCTTTGGGTTATAAGGGAAAGGAAATAAAGTTTTCTTTAAATAATAAAGACTATTCAAAAGAATTAAAAAATTTATCATATAAAATAAAAGACAATATTCTTTTGGAAGGAAGTTATGAATCAACATTGAAAAAAGGAGAACACCTATCATTTATTCTTATAGATAAAGAAAGCGCTGACGTGATCGATATAAATAATTTGTTTATTTTGATAGTTAGCATTGTACTATTTATAGTATTATCGATAATGTTATTTTTAAGAATAAGAAAAAAAAGATTGACAAAAAAGCAAAAGAGTATATAGTAATATAAAAAAAGCGGGGGTATAAATATGAAAAAAAATCAATTAATGTCTTATTTGTTGGCGGGCCTGATATCATTTGGATCTAGTGCTCCGATTAAAGCAAATGCAGAAACAAAACCTATTAACATAAAAAGCATTTACAATATGACGGATGAAGAAGCTAGTAAGAAAGTCA
>CAYRXC010000026.1:0-12292 GCA_964428195.1 uncultured Muribaculaceae bacterium
TCAAAAAGAAATTGATGAATCAATAAGAAGACCTTTGTAAAAGAAACGCAAATTGTGTTTCTTTTATTCTACAATTTAATGTGTGATATACTATTAATATAGGAGACATTATGAAAAAGATACTTATAATACTGTCAATTATTTTTGTTATAGTTGGAGGATATTTTGTATATAATTCTATATTAAAAAAGAATCAAAACAATTTGAAAGAAGAATTAAAAAATATTATTTCTTTTTCAACGTTATCACAAAACAATTCTACTTATATTGTTGCAACAATTGACGGAGAAGAAGACATATTTTTATTAGATGTTACCATTTATGATGGTGGTGTTAAATACGATTTTTATGATTCTAAATTATATTTGTACTTATATAAGTTCGGTGAAGAAAACAGTACTTTAGGATATATTGATTTGTCTAATAAAGCAGAAGGTTATGAGTTAAGCATTATTTCTACAATAAAATTAGATGGATATCCTACTAATTTTGCAGTACTTGATGATTCTATATATCTATCTTCCATAAACAGTTTATATATTAGCAAATATGATTTGAAGGGGAATAAAATTGAGAATACATCCATTTTAAATAATGATAAATATAGCACTACAATTTATTCACTAGATAAAGAAAATCTCATAATTAATAAGAACATGGATATAATATTATTAGATTCAAAAACAAAAGAGAATATAACATTAGATATTAACGGTAGAATAGAATATTTATTTAATAACAAGATAGTTTTTTATAAATATATTAATGAACAAGACAATGATAAATGGATTTATTATGAGTATGATTTTTATAATAACGTGTCAAAAATGATAGGTGATCCTGTTTCTGGCAATAGAAATACAGAATTATATAACATTATTCCAATAGATAAAGGCTATATATATGTAGACCAAAAAGATATCTATAAATATAAAGACAATAATCAAAAAAAGATATATACTTTTGAAGGCAATATAAATAGCATTTTACTTAAATCTAAAGACAAATTAATTGCATCATATAATCCGGAAGGTTCAACTTGTAGTTGTTCAGCAAAATATATTGAATATAACATAATAGATCAATCAACAAAAGAACTTGAAAATGATTTTTATTTTAATGTATTATATTATAATGAGGAGAAAATATGAAAATAGTTTATTGTAGTAAGACAGGTCATACGGAAAAGTATGCAAAAATGTTGGGAGAAATTTACAAGATTAAACCAATAAGTATTGAAAATTATAAAACAGAAAAAGATAAGATTGTATTTTTAGGATGGATAAAAGCAGGAAAAATTGAGGGCTATAATAAGATAAAAAATTCTAATATTATTTGTACTATTGCAGTTGGATTGTCTTTAGATTCTAAAAACAATACTGAGTCTATTATCAAAACCAATAATATTAAAGAAAAATTCTTTTACCTTCAAGGAGGACTAGATTATTCTAAGACAAAAGGATTGATGAGATTTGTATATAAAACTGCCGGAAAAATAATGATGAAAAAAGGTGACGAGAAAAACAAAAAATATTATGAAGTATTTGTTAATGGCGGAAATTTTATTAAGAAAGAAAATTTAAAAGACATAACTAATTATTTGGATAAAAAATGAAAAAGATAGGACTTTTTGATTCTGGAATCGGTGGTATTTCAGTATTGTTAGAACTAAAAAATAAATTTCCTAATGAGGAATATATTTATTATGCTGATTACAAAAACAATCCTTATGGAGAAAAAAGCAAAGAAGAGCTTATTAGTATTGGAAAGACTATAATAGATAAACTTATAAACAATGGATGTTATATAATAATTATTGCATGCAATACTATGACTTTAGCGGGATTAGAAGAATTCAAAAAAGCATACCCAAATATATTATTTATTGGAACAATCCCTCCTATTAAAGAAGCATTTGACACAAAGAGTAATAATATTTTGTTGATGGCAACTCCTTTCACATTGAATAGTCAACATGTAAAAAATAATATTTCTTTAAATATGAATAATAACCAAAGGATAATATTTGCTAATACTCCAAAACTAGCACCTTTAATAGAAACATATGATTATGAATCTATCTATAATTATTTAAAAAGTGTATTGCTCGAGTATAATAATATTGATTTAATAGTCTTGGGATGTACTCATTATTCATTAATAAAAAATGTTATTAGAAGAATTATTAATGTTGAAATAATAGATAGCTCAATGTACATATATGAAATATTAAATAAGACTATCATACCAAATAATTCCAAAGCAGTTAAAGAAGTAGTAATGCTAAATTCACTCGATAGGAAAGAGAGTTATCAAGAAATACTATTAAAGTTATCATTATTAAACAAATAAATTGTATTTTTATTATACTTGTTGTATTATAAATTTCAGGAGGATTTGGTGTGGAAAAACAAATGATTAATTGTACTCACAAATTGACTTTTACAAGAAATTTGGGATTTAATAAAAGTGTTTTTGGAAACAATTATAAGAAATATTTTGATAAAATAAACGAGGTCATAAGATATAGAAATTCTTTGAGGGTAAACGGGGAAAAAACCATTTATGGTTATGCAGTAATCGAAAACGGAGAAGTTCTTGGTTTTTTTGATGCAATAAACGGAAATTATATTGAAGAAATTTTTTTAAAAACTAGCGATAATTATTGCATAGAATTATTGAAAGATATTAAAAACAGTAAATTTGAAATGAAGGATCGTGATTTTGAAAACAATTTAATGTGTACACACAAATTAGTAGTTCAAGAGAATGATGTTGATAAATTTAACGAAATAATTAATCAACATTATGAAGCTTATAATCCATCATTAGAACAAATGGATTTTATTGAACCAAGTATTTACGATGAAATCGTTGGATATGCAGTAAGAGATAATGATAAATTATTAGGATTTTATGACCTACAAAGAGATATTTTCTTAAGTGGTGATGAACTAATGACTTTGCATAATTTTGAAATAAAGCGAGCAAACGGGATAAGCGTTATAAAGACTAAAGAAAATAAAACTCCAAAAAAAATAAAAAGAAAGCAAAGAGAGGTAAGAAGATAATGGGAAAATTAATAACAATAGAAGGAACTGACTGTTCTGGAAAAGGCACTCAATCTGATGCATTATTAAAGATATTAAAGGAAAAAGGATATAAAGCAGAAAAAATATCTTTTCCTATGTATGACACTCCAACAGGAAGAATAGTAGGTGGCCCTTATTTAGGAAAACCTGAAATAGGAGAAGGCTATTTTAAAGAAGGGGCTTCAAATGTGCCCCCATTAGTAGCATCCCCATATTTTTCTATTGATAGACTATATAACATTCCAAAAGTTAATGCTTTATTAGAACAAGACTACATTGTTATCTTAGACAGATATGTTGAGTCTAATATGGCTCATCAAGGAGGGAAAATTAAAGATCCAATAGAAAGAAGGAAACTTTATAATAAATTACATAGTTTGGAATACGAGGTATTTGAATTACCAAGACCTGATTTAACTTTCTTTCTTTATATGCCATATCAATATTCTTGTTTATTAAAGAAAAATAGAAAAAGCTTAGATCAACACGAAACTAGTGAAGAACACTTAAGGAATGCTGAAGAAGCATATCTTGAACTTGTAGATATTTATAATTACGAAATAATCAATTGTGTTGAAAATGGTCAAATAAGAAGTATTGAAGATATAACTGGAGAATTATATTCAAAAGTTGATGGTTTTTTAAAGGCAAAAAAAAGAACAATTAACCTTGAAAAATAGGTTGTTCTGTTGTAGTATTATTTTAGGAGGATAAATATGTATTGGTTTTATTTAATTATTTTATTCGTATTAATATTATTATCATCAATTCGCCAAATAGATGAATATGAAAGAGGAATTAAGTTTACAAAAGGAAAGTTTACAAATATTATGCAACCCGGATGGAGATTAGTACTACCAATTTTTCAATCATATAAGAAAGTAGACATTAGAACAAAAGTAGTAGATGTTCCAGATCAAGAAGTTATTACAAAAGATAATGTATCAGTAAAAATAAATGCTGTTGTTTATTACAAAATTTTTGATGCTTCAAGAGCAATAATTGAAGTACAAGATTACTTTTATGCAGTTAGCCAATTGGCTCAAACAACAATGAGAAATATAGTAGGTAACGTAACATTAGATCAATTGTTGACTGATAGGGAAAGCATTTCAGCTAGTATTCAATTAATAGTTGATAAAGCAACTGATGAGTGGGGAGTAAAAGTAGAAAATGTTGAATTAAAGGATATTTCTTTACCTGAAGAAATGAAAAGAGTTATTGCAAGAGTTGCTGAAGCGGAAAGAGAAAAGATGTCAGTAATCAAAAAATCTGAAGGTGAAGCATTAGCGGCAAAAAATCTTGCAGATGCAGCTGCGATGTTGCACAAATCTCCAGGAGCACTTCATTTAAGAACTTTAGAAACAATCAATGATGTAAGTTCTGATCAATCAAACACAATATTCTTTGCAATGCCATTAGAAGTTTTAGATGCATTTAAAGGAATAGGCCAATTAGCAAACAATAAAAAAGATTCAAAATAAGTAATATTTGACTTTAAAATAAAAAAAATATTTACATATTTATTGTAAATATTTTTTCTTTTATTTTAGCATTTACTTCATTACTTTTTTTATATCCAATGTCTTGGAGTGCTAAACATAATTTTAAATATTTTTCTTTTTCACTTAAGTTATCTATTCCTTCTGTAGACAAGATTTTTATATCATCATTTTCTACATAGAAAGTAAATATTCCAATATTATCCACTTGTTTATATGACAGCTGATAATAAGTTTTTAAGGTTTCATCATCTTTTTTTGCTACTTTATCGTCTTCTCCATAAATATTAGTTCTTCCATCAACATCAGTTAAAATTGATCCAATCTTATATAGTGATAGGTATTCATAATTATTTACTGATACACCAAATTCTCTTTCTTTTTCAAATAACGAATTTTTAGTGACTTCCTCCGATAATATAATAATGTTGTTAAAAATATCAAAAGTATAATAATACTTTTTTTTACTATCATTTGTTTCCCTGTAAGAGCTCATTAAACTTTTTTCATCTATAAGTATTCCTTCTGTTTTTAATGCATTTAATAATTCATTAACTTGTCGAAAGGCTTGTAGTTTATCATTGTTATGTTTTTTTCTTTTTGTGTTTACTATTAAATTATCTAATAATAAATAATAAAAGGATGAATGCATTAAGACTTGAGAAAAATGATCTATATTTGTAATCTTATTTCTTAATGCTTGAATTATCATTGCACCAGAAAAACCAATTATATTTTGTGATAACAATCTAATCATATCGTTGTTGCTTTTATAGTTTCCATCTTTTAAAATGCTTATTAGTTTTTCAAACTCAAATACTTGTTCTTCCATATAAACCTCTTTTTAAATTATATCATAAAAATAGAGACTGCCCCCCTGAAGAAACAGTCTCAAAAAGAATAAAAAGGGGTTGGCTAGTGTGATACTAGCATACCAATCCAATTTCTTGAATTGGTACCAATTATAATACTCATATATTTGCATTTGTCAAGCATTTTTGTGATACAATTTAATAAATAGGAGTTTATATGATTGACTTTGAAAATATAAAGGGATTAGGACCTAAAACGATAGAATATTTGAATAAATTAAACATATATAATTTATATGATTTATTGACGCATTATCCTTTTAGATATGAAGTTTTATCAAGAAGTAATATTAACGAATTAAAACAAGATGATAAAATAATTATAGACGGTATAGTTGAATCAAAACCTATAGTAAATAGATTTAGAAATATGAATAAGATGACTTTTAATATTAATACTAATAATAATTTATTAAAAGTAGTAATATTTAATAGAGCTTTTATGGTAACAAATATAGATATAGGTAAGAATATTACTGTTATTGGTAAATATGATTTGATTCATAATACTGTAATAGCTAATGAGATATTATTTATTAATCTAACTAATAAACCTACAGTAATACCTATATATAGAACTACACAAGGATTACCTAGAAAGAGACTAAGTAAGCTTATTATTAGCGTGTTAGATCAAGCAAATTATATAGAGGATTATATTCCTAGTTATATATCTAAAGAACATTCTTTTATTTCAAAGATAGAAGCACTAAACTATATTCATAATCCAACAGATATTGACTTATTAAAGAAGGCAATGATAAGACTAAAATATGAAGAATTCTTTATATTTATGATTAAAATTAACTATTTAAAAATATTAAATAAAAATAATACTACTGGATATGATAGAAAAGTAGATAGAACATATTTAGAAAATATTATTAAGTTATTACCATTTCAACTTACTGATGATCAACTAAATACTATCGAAGAAATTACCAACGATTTAAATAGCAATTATAGAATGAATAGGTTATTACAAGGTGATGTTGGAAGTGGAAAAACTATTGTTGCATTTCTATCTTGTTATTTAGTTTCAAAATCAAATTATCAATCTGCTTTTATGGCTCCAACTGAATTACTTGCAAAACAGCATTATAATAATGCATTAAAACTATTTAAAGATATTAATATAGAATTATTAATTGGAAGTACGACAAAAAAAGAAAAAGAAGGTATCTATAAAAGATTAAAAGAAGGGGATATAGATCTAATAATAGGTACTCATGCTTTACTACAAGAAAGATTGGAATTTAATAATTTAGGATTAATCATTACCGATGAACAACATAGATTTGGAGTTAATCAAAGAAAAGTTCTTAGAAATAAAGGAAATATGCCTGATGTTTTATATATGTCTGCAACACCAATTCCAAGAACATATGCTTTAACTATATATGGAGATATGGATATTAGTACAATTAAAACATTACCAAAAAACAAAAAGGAAATTATTACTTATGTAAAAAATGATAAGGAAATAAAAGAAGTATTATCAATGATAAAAAATGAACTAGATAATAATCATCAAATATATGTTGTAGCTCCTCTTATTGAAGATGATAATGAAAAAGAAAATATTAAGAAGTTAAATGATAATTATAAAAAAGCATTTAAAGATTATTCTATAGAAATATTACATGGTAAGATGAAACAAGATAAAAAAGATTTAGTAATGAAAGATTTCTTAGATAAGAAGATAGATATACTTGTTGCTACTACACTTATTGAAGTTGGAATCGATGTTCCAAATGCTACAATGATGGTTATTCATGATGCTGATATGTTCGGATTATCTACTCTTCATCAACTTAGAGGAAGAGTAGGCAGAAGTGATTTGCAATCATATTGTATATTAATTGGAGACAAGGAAAATGAAAGACTTAAAATAATGGAAACTGAAACAGATGGATTTAAAATATCTGAAAAAGATTTTGAACTAAGAGGATCTGGAGATTTATTTGGAATAAGACAAAGTGGAGATTTATCCTTTAAAATTGCGGATATTAGAAAAGATTTTAAAATATTACTTAAAGCTAAAGAAGATAGTTTGAATTTGTTAAATAATAATGATATTAATAATTATTCATTATTAAAAAAAGAAATAGATAGTGTTATAAAGGTGGATTGATGTTTAATAGAATATATATAGAAATAACTAATATATGTAATTTAAATTGTTCTTTTTGTAAAGAAGATAATAGGCCTAAAGAATCTATGAAATTAGAACAATTTGAAATAATACTAAATAAAATAAAAGGATATACTGATAATATTTATCTTCATATTAAAGGAGAACCTTTAATACATAAAGATATAGAAGAAATTATAAAACTATCTAACAACTATAATCTAAATGTAAATATAACTACTAATGGTAGACTTATTAAAGATAAATTAAATATATTAAATAACAATAAGATTAGACAGATTAATATATCTTTACATAGCTATGATAATTTAAATGAAATAAAAGACTTTTTAAATGTAATAGAAAATATTAACACAAATATTTCACTAAGAGTATGGAATGATAATATAGAGATAATTAAATTACTAGAAGAATATTATAATATTAAAATAAATATTACTAAAAGAAGCACAATTAAAGATAATATTTTTTTAGATATAGATAAAGAATTTATTTGGCCAGATATAAATTCAAAAGAAATAAATAAAAATGGAACTTGTTATGGATTAAGAAGACAGATTGGAATATTAGTTGACGGTACAGTTGTACCATGTTGTTTAGATCAAGATGGAATTATCAACTTAGGAAATATATTTAATGAAGAATTAGAAGATATTTTAGATAAGGAAAGAACCCAAAACATTATAAATGGGTTTAGAAATAATACTTTGATAGAATCTCTATGTAAAAGATGTCAATATATAGAAAGATTCAATAAATGAGTGCATTTATGTATAATTTTCGCTTTGTTTACGTTAACTCTATTCGAAAATAATAAATGGTGATATACTAAAGTAAATATTAAGTCGTATATTCTGTAGGAGGTAAGTATGATTTTTAATGAAAACGATATAGAAAAATTTAAAGACCAAATTAAACCGGAGTTGTATAATCATCCATTGTTCCAACAAGAATGGAAGAGAATCTATTCTTATATTTCTGAATTAAGTGGAAAGACAGTTTTTAATCTTGTAATTTCAAGCGAAGGAAGAGCTATTAGTATACAAGAACAATATGTTTCAAAAATTTTGAATGAAAAAGTAAAAGATAACAGTGCATTAACTAGAGGTATGCTTTATGTTGATAATGATGGTGCGCTTGTAGTAGAAAGGTCTTCTGGCACTTCAATGCAAGTGAAGGATTATATAGACTGTCAATGTCAAGTTGGTGATGGTAGTGTGGATTATAATCTTAAAAAGGAAATGACTGATGAGTTAAGTAAGTATTCTTCAATGTTAAGTACATACTATTCTATAAGAACTTTTGATAAAGACGGTATAGAAATGCAAAACGGCTATTTTTCAGATATATATCCTCTTACTGGTTTTAGAGTTGGAGATCCTCTTAATGAGCAAGTATTAAGTGAGTTACATAAACCTAGAAGTTGGTCTCATAATTTGGGACCAGAACTTCCGCTATTTGTATCAAATGCAAATTACAGTTATACATATAGATTTTATGAAAATTTGGGATTATCAACTACTGTTAATGTAAAAGGAGCATCAAAGTATTCATCATCTCCACTTCCTCCAAAAGAAGTACGCACTTTTAAATCTGAAGTAAATGGCGAATATCCAGATATTTTATTTACTCCAAATGAAGGCTTTGCAGTTGCAATAGTAAATCCAGATCAAAACAGTTTTCAAAGAATGATTGGAGCCAATTCATACGAAGGTTTATCAATGGAGGAAATTTCAAAAAGAGTAGCGTTAAATTTTGAAAAAATGATTAGATCATCAAAAACCAAAGAATATTCACCATCAATCTATTCAGTTTTAGAAGAAAAAGTAAGATTAGCTAATGCTAAATATAAAAAAGATGAAGAACAATTGTTTGATAATCCAGAACAAACTCACGTTATTAAATAACGTTACCACACTACAATAACTATATATGGATATAATTATAAGAGAAGATAAATACCAATTTATCTTTTTTATTTGGAATAGTATTGACAATAAATCCACGTGTTATATACTAAAATCAAGAAGGTGGTATGATGTGGACAAGTTAGAAAAAAATCTATCTAAGATATTGGACATGCAACTTGCTATAGAAGATTATGAGTTAAATACTAAAATTGAACATGATGAGGTAAATCTTGCTTTTGATACTTTAAATAATTTTAGAAGAACAAGAAAAAGCATGAATAAGAGAGAAGAAATTATTGAGTCAGAGAAAGTATTAAACTCTTTAAATAACGCATTAGATGTTATTGGAAGAGATAAATTTATATTTTATGATGATGGAGATATAAATTATAAATGGGACTTGTCATAAAAATCAAAATTATAATATCTATTTTTATATTTACAAATACAGGATTGACTTTTATTCAAAAATACTTTAATATTATAGTAGTGCAAATGATATAAATATTTGCACTCACTCGAAAGAGTGTGTTCAACCAAAACCCCCTGAAGTTCCCTCGAAAGAGGGAACATTTTTTGTTTATAACACGTAATCCCAGTATTTATAAGGTTTTAAGCGATTACAATAAATTGATAAAAAGGCAAAAATGGATACAAATTTACATACGGTCTTGTATCTAATTTGTATCTAAAAATTAAAAACTACTTGAAGAGAACAAAAAATATACATTTCCGTTTTTTTTTAATTCCACAATCTGTCTAAACCATATAGAAGAGAACGAAATGTAGTTTATGCCTTATAAAATATAGATATGGCAAAAATCCAGGTATAATTTAGATACAATTTTAAAAATTTGTTGTTAAATTATGCTATAATTGTATTGGTAGTGAATAAAATGAAAAATTTTAATAAGTATAAAATATTAATTCTAATTATTATGTTAATATCTCCAGTAGCAGTTAATGCTCAAAGAGGTTGCTGTTCACATCATGGTGGGGTAGCTGGTTGCAGTGAAGATGGCAGACAAGTATGCAGAGATGGTACATTAAGTCCTTCATGTACGTGTACACCAACAGTAAGTTATATATATGGATGTACTGATTCATCTGCTAAAAATTATAATTCCAAAGCTAACAAAGATAATGGATCTTGTCAATATTACATTTATGGTTGTACAGATTCTGAAGCAAAAAATTATAATGCTAAAGCAGAAAAAGACGATGGATCTTGTGAATATTATGTTTATGGTTGTATAGATAAAGATGCTAAAAATTATAATATAAATGCAGAAAAAGATGATGGTTCATGTGAATTCTATAAATATGGGTGCACGGATAGCGAAGCTGTTAATTATGATGAAAATGCAGAGAAAGATGATGATTCTTGTGAATATAAAAAAAATATAGAAGAAGATTCACATGATGATTCAAACGGGCTTTTATCAGTTCTTACAATTGGAGGAATAGGTGCAGGTATTTATTATTTTAAAATGAAAAAGAATAGGTGAATGTAGAAATGAAGATAGGAAAGTTATTAGAAAATATAGCTAAAGGTAAATTGGAAAACGATACTAAAATTAAAGTTGATAATGGTATAGAGATTGTATATAGATGTGACGATGAAAAAGCAAAACATTATTTTGAAGATGAAACAGGGAAAGAAATTGATATTATGAACTTTTTTCTTTGTGATTTTGAACCGGTTATAGAAAGAGTAAATAAAGATATATGGGATGAGGTTTATAAGTCATTAAATAATGATGATAATTCAAATATTCAGAAAACAATTGGAACAATAAATGAAGGTAGTGGGAAATTTCCTAGATTTACAGAATCGATGATGAAAGCATATTTTGCTGGCAATGCAGACTTGGCACGTGCAGAAAATGGAACTAGTTTTGAATTTGTATTAAAAAATAACAATCAAGGAAAGTATAAATTTCATGAAGATGGTACACTAGAATATATTTCTTTTTATGATGAAGCACTAAAAGATTATATTTTTGATAAAAATCATAGTATTGGTTTTTATTACACAGCAGAAGGGTATTATGATGCGGCTTTGGCTATTATAGAAGATTATCAAAAAAGATTTGAAAAAGTATATGATTTAGGCAATTTAGATAAAAGCACAGTAAGCTATGGATATCATCAAGATTCCATTATTAGAACATTGTTATCATTTTCTTGTGAATGCTATTTAAAATCACTTTTATTGAATCAAGGTAAAAGTTTAAATGATTTAAAAAGTTTAAGTCATGGACTTGTAGATTTATATCATGCACTAGATAGTGATACTTTTGCAGATGTCTTTTCAGATATGGAAAGACATGGGTACAACATTAATAAATATAAAAGCTCAAATATTCCTTATGATAATCCTGATTTAACAGAAAAATTTATGATTGAATTAGGTATTGTAGACGATGCTTTTGTAGATTCAAGATATTGTGCTGAAAAAGATAAAAATACAAATTATGAATTCTTATATAGATTTGCTAAATCATTAAAAAATGTATCTGATGAAAGAATAAAAGCTATTTCACCATTTAATGATGGAAAACACATAAAAAAGTAATTTTATTTTAGATACAAATTTAGATACTCAAATAAATTTATTGAAAAAAATTACGATTATTAAGCAAAGTAATGCAATTAAATGGCAAGATTTTGCTTTTTTATTGCAAAAAATTACAATTTTCTGGGCCCCCTGAAGAGAGCCCAAAAGGCTCTCACTTTTTATTTATATTAAAGGTCTGGC
>CAYRXC010000027.1:0-11574 GCA_964428195.1 uncultured Muribaculaceae bacterium
AGTATAACATAAAAAAAAGAATTATCTTTATTAAATTGATAATACTTTTTTCTTATACTCTAATACTGAAGATTGAATATCTGATAAGCTTTGGTCAATAAGTTCATTTGCAATTATTGGATCTAGTTTTTCCATATTGGGATACTCTGGTGTTCTAACTTGTTGATAAGTAGGTGCTGCTTTTATTTTTGTTTCGTTTAGTAAAAAACTTGAATATTGATCAAATTGATTAACTCTTAGATTTAATAATTCAAATTCTTTATTGTATTCTTCGTCTCTTTTTTCTTCATTAGAACACTCGAAATTAGCCATTTTAAGTGATAGTTCTTTTATTTTTTCATCTACTTTCTTAAATGTTTCAAAATCTAATTTCCCTTCCGGAATAGAGAATTCCATAAGTTTTTCTAAATATATTAGTTCATATATATCGTTTGAATGAGACATAAGATCTATAATGCTTCTATAAAAAGCTCTTAGTTTTGCTAAATTATCAAGGTAACCCAAATGATTTGAATTCATAATAACTCCTTGATTAGTTATTATACTATAAAAAAGAAAAAAGGAAAAATATTCCTTTTTAATTATTCTTGATGATTTTTTTGACCATTACCCATGCCATTTCCAAGTCTTCTTCCAAAATGTAAATTGTACTTTTGGCCAAGTTTCTTTTGACCAGTTCCATCACAATCACTTAGTGTTTCTTTAATTTCTTCTGCTTTAGCTTTATCAAGTTCTCCATCTATAACCATTTGATCTATTACTTTGATTTTGTTTTCTAATGTATTGTTTGGATTTTGAGGAGTTCTTGTAACTTCAGCATTTACTGCAGTAATTGTAAGTGCAGTTACTAATATTCCTGCTCCAAGTAAATATAATTTTTTCATGTTATTTCCTCCTTTCATTATCAATGATATATTTTAAATGTGATATAAATATGAATTATTAAAACTTTATCCAAAATTTTGTAAACTGATTGATTTTGCTTTCTACTCCATATTTAAATTTATGTTTATCAAGTATTGTTTTTACAATATATAATCCTAACCCATTTGAAGTTTTACTATTATGAGTAGTATAGTATTTATCAAAAATATGGCTTACATCCTTGATTCCTTTTCCGTGATCAATTATTTCTAATGTGTTTCCATCTATATTTATAATAATCGTTTTATCTTCTCCTATATGATTAATTGCGTTTATTATTAAATTATAAATAACTTGTTCTATCTTTTCTTTATCGATATTTACTATTAATTTCTTACTATTAAATATTATGTTTATATTATTATCGTTTACTATCTTTTCTAATCTACTCAATACCTTTTTTATTAATATTGATAAATCATGATTGTTTAAATTTAAGAAATGTTCTGATTCGAGTTTTGAAGTTTCTAATAAATTGTTGATCATAAGATTCAAATTATCTACCTCTTCAATAATCTTATTTAATTTATTATCTCTAGATGATTTAGTGCCCTTAACATCTTTTATTACCTCTGCATATCCTTTAATGATAGTTAGAGGTGTTTTTAAATCGTGACTTACATTTGATATTATATCTTTTTGTAACTTGTCTTTTTCTTTTAAACTCTTTGAAGCTTCATTTAAGGTCTTTGACAGTTCGCTTACTTCTAAATATTCATCTTCATTAAATTCAATATCGAAATTCCCTTTACCTAATTCTTTTGATTTATCATTAATATTCTTAATAGGATTCGATAATTTCTTTGATAATCTTATTGAAATAAATATAGAGATTATTATTGATAATATAGTTACATATATAAGTTGTCTTTCGATAATCGATATAGAAGATTCAACTGGATCTAATCTCGAAACAAGAAGTATATAATAATCTCCTACTTTATTTCCATACAAATTATATTCAGTATCTAATCTTGCAAAATTAATGTCTTGATCTATTGAGTTATAATTATTTAGATTAAGAGAATTAAAAATCTCTTTTTCTAATCCCCTTGGAAGAGAATTATATGATTCAAATATAAGATTATTTGTTTTATCATATACAAATATATATAAATCGTTCTTATTTGCTATATCTTCTAATTTGTTTGTATCTTCAATATTATCAATTTTATTAAATGTTCTTTTTACATCATTTTTTCTAATTGAAACATATGTGCTTTTTAACAATATTATTTGGAAAAGCCATATGAAAAATACAAATATAATTATTAAAAATAAAAAATTCAATATTAACTTAGTATTTAATTTTTTATTCAAATCTATAACCTTCTCCCCTTACAGTAACAATATGGCTACCATATTTTTTTATTTTTTTTCTTATCATCTTAATGTGGGTATCTATCGTTCTATCTATTCCAAAATAGTCATCTCCCCAAACATTAAATAGAATAGCTTCTCTACTAAGTAATATATTTTTATTTTTAATTAAATAATCTAAGAGTTCAAATTCTTTTGAAGTCATTTTAACTTCGGTATCATCGACATAAACTTTCTTAGACATTTTATCGATTTTAATCCCTTCGAATTGATCAATATAAGAATTTCTCTTAACTTGAATAACTTTTAGTCTTGCCATCAATTCTTTTGGACTAAAAGGTTTGGTAATATAATCTACTGCCCCAGATTCAAAACCTTGAAGTTTATCTTCTAACTCACTTTTAGCTGACAAGAATAAAATAGGAATTTCTTTTTCTTTTAATATTAATTTTGCTATTTCATATCCAGTAATATCGGGAAGCATTATATCTAATATTATTAAATCAAATATATCTTTTCTTAATACTCTAAACGTTTCTTTTCCATCTTTAGCTTCTACTACTTCGTGTTTATCTAAAGAAGCATATTCTTTAATAATGTTTCTAATATTTTCGTCATCATCGACCACCAATATTTTCATAGTAATCACCTCAGAATAAATATAATATATTAATGTGATAACAATGTGAAATCATTTATTCTTTTTATTCAATATTTTAGCAGTTCTCATTATTATTATGTCTTTTTCTTTTAACGCTATATCTTTTCCCCAAGCTTTCAATCCGATCGTAAGAGATGCCACTAAACTAGCCATTAGTAATAATACCAAAGTACTATTAAAATCATAATTATATGCAATATTATTAGATACAACAAGTGTGGCTGTACCACTCATAATATTACAGATGTCTCCTATTACATCATTGCAGATAGACGCTACTTTTGAAGAGTTTTTTATTAAGTTTTTTGCAGTATTAGTACTCTTTACTTTTTTAGAAGCCATAGCGTGAAATGATTTGTCTGTAGCTGATGCAACAGCGACACCAATCATATCGAATATTACTCCCAATAGTATAAATATTAATATAGTCAATAAACCTACAAATATATTTGATTTTGTAAGTACAATATCAGATAAGGTAGAAAACAAAATAGTAATAACAAAAGTCATTACTGTAACGAAAACAATCCATTTATATCTTTTTTCTTTCATAGTTCCCTCATTAAAATATTAACATACTTTAAACTTGTTGTAAATTTATATATGATGTGATAGTATAAAAATCAATTTTTGAGGAATATATGTATAATTGGGATTTAGATATTATAAAAAGAAATAAAACTAGATTGAAAAATGATACAAATAGGCATGCCGAAGCAATCTTAAAATGCTATGAAAAAATAGATGAGTTTGTTGATGGAATTCCTATTTATTCTTGCGATTATTCATTAAAACCAGATAAATTTTTTTTGAGTATTGCATATACCGAAAGTGAATTAATGAAAACTTCTACAGTTTGTGAATCTAAAACATTTGAAGCATTAATTAATCAGGAAAGAAAGCAAGGAATTATTAATCAACCAATTATCGATAATAACTACAAAGAAGTTCAAGCATTAAATCTAGTAAGAAACTTTTTTGCTAATAGGATCATTAATAATCCATTCTTGATTGACGATTTGATAATAAATCGAGGAATACTATTAAAAAAGGATGATTTTAATAGAGGAATATATATTAAGGACTCGATAAACAATAATAATTTTATAGGAGTAATCGCATCAAATTTAGATTATATGAGTTATATTCTTGTCCATGAATTAGGTCATTATATAATAGAAACCAATGAATTAAAGGGTTATGCAAACAACGAAACTTTGCCATTCTTATTGGAATTGTATTATTATAAACATATTGGTAGAAAATCAAACGATAATCAATATATTCAAAAAAGATATACTAATGATATTAGTTTTGAATTATCTTTGCTAAAAACATATTATGATGTTCTTAATTCAAATGATGATGATTACAAAATAATGAGGTTAAAAGAACAAAGTGCTATTTATCCATTGTTTAATTTTGAAAAAACTTTAGTATATTTTATTTCAAAATATAAGGCATTAGATTATTATATGAAAACTAAAGATTGTCCTTCAACAATCAATGATTTAATTAATAGAGAAAGAAACATTAGAACTTTAAGACAGTTAGTTGATTCTGTTGAACCTGAACTATTCTCTAGCAAAGAGGAAAGTATAATAAAGAGGTTGGTGAGATAATGAGCAATATTTTTTATAAAGTATTTACGAAGGAAATAAGATCTCTTGGGTTAAGAAGAAATCCGAATATATTAAGTTATGTTCCAAATGAATGGTATTATTTAGAAGAAAACCAAATACAAGAAGGTAAAGATGATTTTGGTGGCATATGGGTTTGTAAGGGTTTGGGTGGTGCAAATACATTGACAAAGTATATGTTGAATAAATATGGTATAGATACAAGAGCTTTTATAGTAAATATTGATAGAATACTTTATTCTAATTCATATAGAGTTAAAACTAATGGTATATATCTAAAAGAAGAAATATATTTATTAGATAATATTAAGAAATTAAAAAAAGAAGCATAAGCTTCTTTTTTGTGGTGATCAACAGAAGAAATATTGCGTCTTAGGTCAAGTAGGTTTTCCCCTATTCTTACACTTTGTTACCAAAATGCAGTTCCCTTTTAAAAGAATAGATATATCATTACTGAATATATGACTTGATTACCACTTAGTACACACTTTAATCTAAAGTTGATATCTGGCCTAGGAATTTTCTTCAAAGATGTTTATTTTTAGTCTATCTTGCAAATAAAGTTTCATATAGTAATAACTTAATGCGTTTGGCCTAAACTCATTAGGTCTATCTATAATTCCCCATATTCGCTCAAGGCAAGCTACACTATCCACAGCTTTTCACCGCGAGATAGGTTTAATCTCAAGCCGTATGTGGTCTTAACTTCATAAGCCACACACAGTCGTGAGTCTCCTAGAATAGAGGGTCACATTACATATGCCATTATGTTGGCCCTTTATTCAACTCTTTCAGCAAAAACCCCAAACTGGGCGTATAGAGGCAATCACCAAAAGTTTCACAGATGTGCTTTTTAATGGGTCTTTTTGTAGAACCCCATCTTTCAAAATAAGTCATCTACTAGGATACAGTACCACGAAACAATATTAGCATATTATTAATATTTTGTAAATTGTTGACAAAAATTGAAATTAATATATTATATATTTGGAAATGAGGAAATTATGTGTAGTTGGAATCAATATATTATTGATAAAAATTTAGAAAAAATAAGAAATAGAATGATATATAGTGAAGATAAAAATGAAATTGATTTTTTGACAAGCTCAGCAGAAGTATATAGAAAAGTATTTGAATTAATGAATCAAGTAATTAGTAAAGAAGGTGAAAACTATATATATCCTCCTTCTTTTAGAGATAATCAAAGGATTGATTTGGATAATAATGACATATACCATTCAAATACTATCGAAAAAGTATCAAAATTTCTAATGGAATTTAATCCCGAATACTATAACGTTTTTATGGCTTTGGCAAAAAATGGGTTGATATCTCTTCATAAGAACGAAGACGGAAAAAATGTTGGTGAGCACTTTGTAGACAGAGCTAATAAGACTTGCTTTATTTACGTAAGCTCAAATGATTCTGAATTAGAATCTGAAGAATTAATAAGACAATTTGGATATGTATATCAAACTATCAATAATGAAATTGAATACGATGAATCTAGAATATTAATCGCTGATGCTTTTCCTAATTATTTAGTATTATCAATGAAATATCACTACAACAATGATTTAAAAATTGCTTTGATAAATGAAATCAAACAAAAAAATAACAAACTATTTAAAGAATTGATGACATTAAATGAAAAAAAATCTAAAAACATTAAATTAAAGAAAATGCTAGCTAATCAAATAAGTTCAAATTATATGTCATTATTTATGTTTTTAAATAATGATATAGAATGCTCTTTTAAAAATGTTGATGAGTTTGTTAAAGTAAATAACGAAGATTACAACTCTAGTCTATTATGGAGCATTGCAAATAACAATAGTGAAGGAATTAATCATGCAAAAGAACAAATTTTGCTCAAGAAAAAACAAAGAACAAATAGATAATATTTGTTCTTTTTATAATTTTAAATTACCATTTTTAAACATCTTCATCATTTTTTTCATTTGTTCAAATTGATTTAATAATTTATTTACTTCTTGGACAGTAGTACCACTTCCATTAGAAATTCTAATTTTTCTACTAGCTTTTATTATATCCGGATTTCTTCTTTCTTTTGGAGTCATAGATTGTATTATGGCTTCTATATGACTCATTTGTTTTGGATCAATATTCACTTTATCTAAACCATATTTTGACATTCCAGGAATCATTTTAATTACGTTTTCTAAAGGCCCCATCTTTTTTATTTGTTTAAGTTGAGATAAGAAATCTTCCAAGTCAAAGTTCCCTTTGTTTAATTTTTTTGCGACCTTTTGAGCTTCATCTTTATCTATTACTTCTTCAGCTCTTTCCATAAGACTTAGGATATCTCCTTCTTTAAATATTCTACTTATCATTCTAGAAGGATCAAATTCCATTATTCCATCTAATTTTTCACTTGTACCTACAAATTTAATAGGAACATTTGTTATATGTCTTACAGATAACGCTACACCACCTTTTGTATCACCATCAAACTTTGTTAATATTACACCAGACAATTTTAAATTCTCATTAAATCCTTTTATGACATTAATTGAATCTTGCCCAATCATTGCATCTATTACTAATATATTTTCATCTGGTTTTACCAAAGAATCTATGCTCTTTAGCTCATCCATTAATTCTTGATCTATATGCAATCTTCCAGCAGTATCAATAAACACATAATCATATCCATTTTCTTTAGCATAATCTATACCTTTTTTTGCTATTTCTACTGGATCTTTACTATCATTTGAGTATACATATATATTTAATTCTTCACCTATTTGTTTTAACTGATCAATTGCTGCAGGCCTATATATATCACACGCTATAAACATTGGATTCTTTTTGTATTTTTTTCTAACTAGATTACCTAATTTTCCAATAGTAGTTGTCTTACCACTTCCTTGTAATCCAAGCAACATTACTATATTAAATTTATTGTTTACCAATTCCGAATTATTATTCCCCAATAGTCTTAATAACTCTTCTTTTAATATAGTTAAAAACATTTCACTTGGTTTCAAACTTGATTGAACTTCTACTCCTAAGGCTTTTTCTTTTACAGTATTAGTAAACTCTTTTACTACATTATAATCAACATCAGCCTCTAATAAAACCAATCTTACTTCTCTTAAAATATCACCAATATTTTCTTCGGTTATCTTTCCATATCCTTTAATATTCTTTACTACTTTTTGTAATCTATCGCTTAAATTTTCAAACATAATCTACATCCTATCATTTATTTTAATCAATTTATTTTTAATTGCCTCATCATCTATCATACCGACAACATCTCTAATAAGTAAACTCTTTTTATTTATTTTTAATATATCTTCGTATTCATTTAATTTATCTTTAACCACTATTAATTGTTTATGAACAGCATTTCTACTTACATTATTTTTCTCACTAATCTCAGATAAAGAAAGATTATTAAAATGATAATCTTCAAAATAGCTTCTTTGCTTATCAGTCAATAATTTATTATAAATATCATATAACAATACTAAATGAGCATCCATTTATACCATCCCTTTAAATAATCCATATATGTATTTTTCTATATCAAATGGGCTTAAATCTTCTAATCCCTCACCAAGCCCAATATATTTTACAGGTACATTTAATTCTTCTTTTATAGCTAGCACTATTCCCCCTTTAGCAGTCCCATCTAATTTAGTAAGTACTATTCCAGTAATATTAGTAATTTCTTTAAAACTCTTAACTTGATTAATAGCATTTTGTCCAGTTGTAGCATCTATTACTAATAAAGTTTCATGAGGAGCATTTGGAATCAATTTGCCTATTACTTTATTCATCTTTTCTAATTCACTCATTAAATTTACTTTATTTTGTAATCTTCCAGCTGTATCAATTAAAACATAATCATATTTTTCTTCTAAAGCTTTTTCGATTCCTTTATATATAACTGCTGAAGGATCTGTAGTATTAGTTAAATATACTACTTCAGAATTTACTCTTTTTCCCCACTCAATCAATTGTTCTATAGCACCAGCTCTAAAGGTATCTCCCGCAATTAATAATACTTTTTTATTATCTTTTTTTAATAAATTAGCAACCTTAGCAATCGTAGTAGTTTTTCCAACTCCATTAACTCCGACAAACAATAAAACTGTAGGTCCATTTTCATTGACATTTATTTTATTAGATAATACATCTTCTCCAACATATATTATAAATAATTCATCTACTATAACTTCTTGTAATTCTTCTAAATCTTTTATATTTTCGTTACTAACTCTATTTCTAATCCTGTTAGTAAAATTAATAACAGTATTTACTCCAATATCCGCAGTTATCAATATTTCTTCTAACTCTTCAAAATATGAATCATTTGGAGTTTTATATTTTTTAGAAAGATTAGTTAAACTAGATACAAAAGTATCTCTAGTTTTTTCTAACCCTTTATCATAAAGTTCTTCTTCTTTTTTGCTGAAAATTGTCTTAATCTTGTCAAATAAACTCATAATTTCTCCTTTACGTATTATAGCATTTATTTATTGTATTTGAAAATAAAGATGATATAATTAAAACAAGGTGATTTTATGAAACTTGTTATTAAAAATATGATAGCAGTATTAATGATTTTTATATTTATGAACTCTGTTAAAGCAGAAAACATTGTGCCTTCTACATGTACTGAAACTGGAACAAACTATTTTATATGTAAACATGGAGAATCATATGATGCTTCAACAAATTCATGTTGGTCTTATAAAGGTCTTCGACAAAGATTTGAAAATAAAATAATAAGCAAAGATGGTGGATATAATGATTACTTTGTTGATTATGATTCTATAAACCCAACAAACAGACAATGTCCGACAGGTTATGTATTTGGATATGATAGTAAACAAACAGCAAGATGCTTTAAAACGGTGTGTGATGATGGATATAGGTCTGGAGAAAATTGTATTCAATGTGCTGAATTAGTTACTTCAGCGTCTCCATCTTTTACTCCAGGTGGTCAACAAGGTCCATGGAATGCTGCAGGAGCGCCAGTTGACTGTTCAGCATTTAAAGAACTAACAGCACCTATTTGGAAATGGATGAAAATAATTGCTCCAATAATTGCAGTTACTTTAGGAACGTTTGACTTATTAAAAGCTGTAGCTGCAGATGATGATAAAGGAACAAAAAAAGCTGTAGCAGATTTTGGAAAGAGATTAGCATTAACGGCATTATTATTTTTACTTCCAGTAGTTGTTAACTTCTTAGTAGGATTAATTGAATTCAAAGATATTAGTGCTTGCTTATAATTATTGTATAGACAAAAGATCGATATTGTTGTATAATCACAACGTATTGATCTTTTATTTTGAATCAAAGAGGAGGAACAAATGAACTTTGACAGAAACGAGGACACTAAAGTTTTTGCTTTAGGTGGCTTAGGAGAAATCGGTAAAAATATGTACTGCGTAGTACATGAAGATGAAATAGTAATAATAGATGCAGGGGTTATGTTTCCAGAAGATGAGCTTCTTGGAATAGATTATGTAATACCTGATTTTTCGTATTTAAAAAATAATGTAGAAAAGATAAAAGGAGTATTTATTACTCATGGTCATGAAGATCACATAGGTGGTATTCCATTTTTATTGCAATCTTTAGGAATTCCTAAAATATATGCTCCAAAACAAGCAGCAGAACTAATTAAATTAAAACTTGAAGATAGAAATATACCTTATAAAAATGTAGAAATATATAATGAGAATTCAATAATCAAATTTAATAAAATAACAGTAGAATTTATTGCAACAACTCATTCTATACCAGATTCACACGCTATAGTTATCAAAACTCCAAATGGAACGATAGTTCATACAGGAGATTTTAAGTTTGATTTCACACCTATTGGGCCAATGGCTAACATTCACAGGATGAGTGATATTGGTAAAGAAGGCGTAAAATTATTATTGAGTGATTCTACAAACGCTATGGTAGAGGGATTCTCTAAAAGCGAATCAAGAGTAGATGCTGCTTTAGGTGATATATTTGCAAGACATAAAGGAAGAATAATACTAGCAACTTTTGCATCTAATGTTTACAGATTAAAACATATAATTGAAACAAGCAAAAAAAACAATAGAAAAGTAGTACTATTTGGAAGAAGCATGGAAAATAATGTTCAAGTAGCTATTGAAAGTGGATATATAGATGGAAAAGGTGTAATAATAGAACCTGAAGAAGCAGTAAATAAACCAAGCAATGAAATCACTTTACTTTGTACTGGTTCACAAGGAGAACCATTAGCGGCATTATCTAGAATTGCAAATGGAACTCATAAACAAATTAAATTAGTAAAAGATGATCTAGTAATATTCTCGTCTTCTGCTATTCCAGGAAATGGTGCTTCAATTTCAAAAACAATTAATCAATTATATTTAAAAGGCGTTAAAGTATTTACTAATACCTCTTTAAGCGATATACATACTTCGGGACATGCTCAACAAGAAGAATTAAAACTGTTTTTAAGATTAATTAAACCAGAATATTTTATGCCAATTCACGGAGAATATAGTATGTTAAAAAAACATGCTGATTTAGCAGTACAATGTGGTGTTAAAAAAGAAAATACATTCATTGTAGATAATGGTGATGTAATATCGATAGGAAAAGAAGGAATAAAGAGGATCGAATCTATTCCAGCTTCTGATATATATGTCGATGGAAATAGAATTGGAGATATTGGAGGAATAGTAATAAGAGACAGGGCAATAATGGCTAACGATGGATTAGTGGTTGCTATAGCAAATATTGATGAAAAAAATCAGGAATTAATTGATAAAGTAAATATTACTACAAGAGGATTTATATTAGTAAACGAAAACGAAGAATTAATCAACAGAATAAAAACATTGGCCAGTGATTCTATTAGAAATCACATGATAGAAACAAAAAATAATTATTCGGATTTGAAGACATTAGTAATACAAGATTTGGGAACATTTATAAAAAACGAAACAGGAAGAAAACCTTTGATATTGCCAGTATTTTTAGAAATTAAAAGATAACGTT
>CAYRXC010000028.1:0-11379 GCA_964428195.1 uncultured Muribaculaceae bacterium
GATTATTCATATGGTTTTTTCATATCTCTTTTATTTATATTTGTGGTAAAATATTTATGGAGGTATTATGATCGATGATTTAAAAATAATTGTTTTAAAAAATTTTGAAGAATTTGGTAATAAAGTAGATCAAGAATTAAAAAAGATAAGAAATACAAATAAATCTTTTATTGTACCTGTTAAACTAGATAGATTTGCTAATGGTGAAGGTAAAGCTACAATATCAGATACTATTAGGGATAAAGATTTATATATTTTAACAGATATTGGTAATAGAAGCTTAACCTATACTATGGGTGAATATGAAAATCATATGAGTCCAGATGATCATTTTCAAGACATAAAAAGAGTAATTGGTGCAATAGAGAAACATTCAAAAAAAACCACTTTAATAATGCCTTTACTCTATCAATCAAGACAACATAGAAGAAAGGGTAGGGAATCATTAGATTGTGCTGTAGCACTTCAAGATTTGAGCTCTTTTGGAATAGATGAAATTGTTACTTATGATGCTCATAACCCTGATATAGTTAATTCTATTCCTAACTATCCATTTACTAATTTTTTTCCAACTAAGTTGATGATAGAAACTTTTTGTAAAATGGAAAAAATTAATACTAAAAATATATTAGTAATAAGCCCTGATACTGGTGCGGTTGATAGAGCAAAATTTTATTCAAGTACGTTTAATCTAGAAGACGGACTAGGATTATTTTATAAGAGAAGAGATTTTTCAAAAGTAGTAAATGGAAAAAATCCTATTATAGATCATATGTATATTGGAGCTGATCCAAAAGATAAAACTGCAATTATTGTAGATGATATGATAGCATCTGGAGATTCAATTATTGATATTACTGAACAATTATATGAAAAAGGTGTAAAAGAAATATATATATTTGTAAGTTATGCATTATTTACAAGTGGAATAGATAAATTTAAAACGTTATATAAAGAAAAAAAATTCAAGAAAATATATACTACTAATCTTTCTTATATTAGTGATGAAGTAAAGAAAGAAAAATGGATAGAAATAGTTGATTTTACTGAACATGTTGCAAAAGTAATACACACATTAAATAAAAAAGAATCTATTTCTCCAATACTAGAAGAAAAAGCAATAATTAATAAGTAGGAGGTAAAATGAAAACAGATATAGAAATTGCACAAACAACAAAAATGAAAAAAATTATAGATATTGCAAAAAAGATAAATATTGATAAAAATAATTTAGAATTATATGGCGATTACAAAGCAAAAGTAATAGATAGAAATATTAAAGTAAATAAAAATGGAAATTTAATATTAGTAACAGCAATGAGTCCAACAAAAGCAGGTGAAGGTAAAACCACAACCAGTATCGGACTTGCTGATGCACTTAATAAGATTAACAAAAATACAATCTTGTGTCTTAGAGAGCCATCTTTAGGTCCTTCTTTTGGAATGAAAGGTGGAGCTTGTGGTGGGGGATATGCTCAAGTATTACCAATGGAAGATATTAATATGCATTTTACTGGAGATATTCATGCTGTAACTACTGCCCACAATTTATTATCTGCAATGATTGATAATTCTATATTTCAAGGGAATTTACTTAATATTGATCCAAAAAAAGTTACTTGGAAAAGAGTAATGGATTTAAACGATAGAGCACTAAGAGAAATAGAGATTGGTTTAGGAGAAAAGAATGGTATTCCTAGAAAAACTGGTTTTGATATTTCGGTAGCATCTGAAATCATGGCTATTTTGTGTTTATCAAAAGATTTAATGGATTTAAAAAACAGAATAAAAAAGATAGTAATAGGATATACCTATGATGATAAACCTGTCACTGCTTCTGATTTAAAAGCAGAAGAAGCTATGACTTTAATTATGAAAGATGCCATTAAACCAAACTTAGTTCAAACAATAGAACATACTCCAACTTTAATACATGGAGGTCCTTTTGCTAATATTGCTCATGGATGTAACAGTATAATAGCAACAAAATTAGCACTTAAATTAAGTGATTACGTCGTAACTGAAGCTGGATTCGGATCTGATTTAGGTGGCGAAAAATTCTTTGATTTGAAATGTAGAATAGGAGAGTTAAAACCAAATGCTGTTGTTTTAGTAGCAACGGTTAGAGCACTTAAATTACATGGAGGAGCCGATAAGGATAATCTATATAAAATAGATTTAGAAAGTATTAGAAAAGGTCTACCAAATTTAGAAAGACATATTGAAAATATAAATAAATATAATGTTCCAATAGTTATAGCATTAAACAAATTTGATAATGATTCTAAAAAAGAATTAGATTTTGTAATAAACTACTTTAAAGAAAAAAATATTGAAATTGCAATATCTGAAGTATTTAAAAAAGGTGGAAAAGGTGGTTTAGATTTAGCTATAAAAGTAATAGATTCAATCAAAGCTAGTAAATTTAAACCAATCTATGATTTAAAAATGACTATCAAAGAAAAAGTAAATATAATTGCTAAAGAAATTTATAGAGCAAATAAAGTAATATACTCTGAAGAAGCAGAAGAAATGTTAAATAAAATTAAAAAAATGGGGTATGAAGAATTACCGATATGTATAGCAAAAACACAATATTCTTTTTCGGATGATGAAAAATTGATTGGAGCGCCAAAAGACTTTGATATAAATATTAGAGAAATCAGATTATCTGCAGGAGCAGGATTTATAGTATGTATTGCAGGCAAGATAATGACAATGCCTGGATTACCAAAAGAACCGATTGCAACAAAAATTAAAATAAATATAATAGAGAATAAAGAAATAATTGAAGGATTGTTTTAATTTAAAAAATATATTAAAATATATAAATATGTGATACAATAATCAAGTAAAGACTAGCAATAGGAGGTTAAAATGCCATTAAAAAAACTAAAAGGATTATTTAAGAATGATGAACAATTACCTTCAGAAGACGAATTCTATAATTTATCTTCAGAAGACGCATTAAAAGGATTAGCAGCTGAAGGTACTAAGTTAATATTGCTTGAACCCCGTGCTTATTCAGAATCTCAACAAATTGCAGATCATCTAAAAAGCAGACATACCGTTATAGTAAACTTAAGAAGAGTAACTACTGATCAAGCAAAAAGAATAATTGATTTCTTAAGTGGAACAACCTATTCAATTGGTGGAGATATGCAAAAAATCGGTGGTGGAATTTTCTTATGTACTCCAAAAAATATGAGTGTACAAGGAAAAATGGATAACGATGAAATAAAAGATAAAATTCATGATAATAGCGACATAAATGTAGAATAGTTCATTATATATTTGAGGTGATTGTATGAAAAAATTTAATATTACTTTTAGGGGATACAATCCTACGGAAGTTAACGCTTTCTTAGATGATGTTATTTTAAAGTTAGAGAAAATAATATCTGATTCTAAAAGAAAAGATGAAATAGCAATTGCTAAAGATAAAAAAATAATTGAACTTCAAAATGAACTTGAAAGATATAAACAAATAGAAAATACTTTAAATAGTACAATAATAAATGTACAATCAAACAATGAAAGAGTTAGATTAGCAGCTAAGCAAGAAGGAGACATCATAATAACTGAATCAAGAAAAAATGCTAATAAAATAATATCTGATGCTCTATCTAGAGCCGAAAAAGTTCAATATAGAGCAGAATTACTAAAAAAGAACATTAATATGTATAAAAAAAGAATGAGAACAATGTTGGAACAACAGTTAAACATAATTGATGATATGGATAGTGAAGATTACAAAGTAGATGATAGAGACGATATTTTATAATTTATTATAGAGAACTTGTGGTTGGTGAAAACAAGTATAAATATAACATATAAATCACTCTTGATATTCTTTCTCGATAATTAAAGAAAGACGTTGATTACGTTATAATCATAAAGAGTATAGTTTACTATAAAATAAGGTGGTACCGCGATTAATCGTCCTTAATAGATATCATCTTTTTTTTATAATTAGGAGGAAATATGAAACAAATATTTGAAGAATTAGAAAAAGGTAAGGTTAATGAAATAGAAGATAAAATATCTGATAAATGGGAAAAAGAAGATATATTAAATAAAACAATCAATAATAAAGAGGGGAAAGAAAACTTTGTTTTTTATGAAGGCCCTCCAACAGCGAATGGAATGCCAGGAATTCACCATGTAGTTTCTAGAATACTCAAAGATACAGTATGTAAATATCAAACAATGAAAGGCAAAAGAGTAGTTAGAAAAGCCGGATGGGATACTCATGGACTACCCGTTGAAATAGAAGTAGAAAAGCAACTAGGTTTAAAAAGCAAAATTGAAATAGAGAAATATGGAATAAAAGAATTCAATCAAAAATGTAAAGAATCTGTATTTAAAAATAAGGATGCTTTTAGTTTAATGACCAAAAAGATGGGATATTTTATTGATTTAGATAATCCTTATGTAACATTTGATAATGATTATATAGAAACAGAATGGTGGATATTAAATAAATTTTTTAATGAAGGTTTAATATATGAAGGACATAAAATATTGCCTTATTGTACAAGATGTGGAACAGGACTTGCTTCACATGAAGTAGCACAAGGATACAAAGAGATTAATACAGATACAGTAATCGTCCCTATGAAGGTTAAAGATAAAGAAGAATACTTTTTAGTGTGGACTACAACTCCTTGGACATTGTTATCTAACGTAGCTCTTGCAGTTAATCCTAATGAAACATATGTTAAAGTTAATTCACAAGGATATATTTTTATATTAGCAAAATCTTTAACTCACAAAGTATTAGGTGATGATATTGAAATTCTTGAAGAGATAAATGGAAAAGAATTAGAATACATAGAATATGAACAGTTAATCCCAGAATTAAAAGTAAATAAAAAAGCATTTTATGTTACTCTAGCAGATTATGTAACTACTGAAGATGGAACAGGGATAGTTCATATTGCACCAGCATTTGGTGAAGATGACTACAAAGTTGGAAAAGAATACGACCTTCCTGTATTAAATCCAGTAAATGAAGAAGGAAAATATACTGATGGCCCTTGGAAAGATATGATAGTATTTGATGCAGACATTGAGGTAATTAAATATTTAAAAGCTAAAGACAAACTCTTTAAAAAAGAAAGAGTATTACATAATTATCCTCACTGTTGGAGATGTGATACTCCATTGTTATACTATGCAAAACCTAGTTGGTACATTGAGATGACTAAGTTAAAAGATAAACTAATAGATAATAATAATTCTGTTAAATGGCATCCTTCTTTTATAGGAGAAAAAAGATTTGGTAATTGGTTAGAAAATTTAAATGATTGGGCAATATCTAGAACTAGATATTGGGGGACTCCATTAAATATTTGGAGATGTGAATGTGGACATATTGAATCTATACAATCAAGAGAAGATTTAATAAATAAATCAATTGAAAAAATTGATAAATCAATTGATTTACATAGACCATATGTTGATGAAATACATATTAAATGCCCTATATGTAACAAAACAATGAATAGAGTAAAAGAAGTAATAGATTGTTGGTTTGATTCCGGATCTATGCCATTTGCTCAATATCACTATCCTTTTGAAAATAAAGAATTATTTGAATCACAATTTCCTGCAGACTTTATATGTGAAGGAATAGATCAAACAAGAGGGTGGTTCTATTCATTGATAGCTATATCTACATTTGTAAAAGGCGTATCTCCTTATAAAAATGTATTAGTAAATGATTTATTATTGGATAAAAATGGACAAAAAATGAGCAAATCTAAAGGAAATGCTGTAGATCCATTTAAAATGTTCGATGAATATGGTGCAGATGTTCTAAGATGGTATTTATTATCTGTTTCACCAACATGGTTACCAACTAAATTTGATATTGAAGGATTAAAGGAAATTCAATCAAAAATGTTTAATACTCTTAAAAATACTTATACTTTCTTTCAGTTATACGCAAATACAGATGGTGTAGATCCTAGAACTTTTGAAGTAAATATTGAAAATAGAGAAGAAATAGATAGATGGTTATTATCTAAATATAATAGATTAATAATGAACACAGACAATGCATTAAAAGAATATGATTTAAATAAAGCAGTAAAACTAATTCAAGCATTTTTAAATGATGAATTATCTAATTGGTATATAAGAAGAAATAGAAGAAGATTTTGGGATTCTGAATTGAATAATAGTAAAAAAGCTGTATATAAAACTACATACGAAGTATTATTAGGATTAACAAAATTGATGGCTCCAATTATTCCATTTATTACTGAAAATTTATATAAAAAATTAACAGGTGAAGATTCAGTTCACTTAGAAGACTATCCCACATACGATAAAACACTATTTAATGACCACTTGGAAGAAAAGATGGATTTAGTAAGAGATTTAATAACATTAGGTAGATTTGCTCGTGAAGAAGCTAAAATAAAGGTTAGACAGCCTTTATCAAACGTAATAATAAATGGCAAGTATAAACCACTTATTGGTGATATTGTCGATCTTATTGAAGAAGAATTAAATATAAAAGAAGTTATATTTGAAGAGAACCTAAACAAATATATGAATTTCGAAGTAAAACCAAATTTTAAAGAAGCTGGTCCAATATTTGGAGCAAATATAAAATTATTTCAAGAATATCTTTCTAAAATCTCTGAAGAAGATTTAAACAACTTGGAAGTAGGGGATATAGAAGTAAATATTAACAACAATGTATATACTATAAATAAAAACATGATAGATATTAGAATAACCTCTAAAGAAGGATACAATGCTCAAATGGAAAACAACAAATTTATTATATTAGATACAAATCTTACTCAAAGTCTAATAAATGAAGGAGTAGCAAGAGAGTTAATATCTAAAATACAACAAATGAGGAAGAATAATAACTATAATGTAATAGATAGAATAAGTATATACTATGACGGGAATGAAGAGTTTGATAACGTATTAAGTGAATTTTCTGATTATATAAAGAAAGATACATTGGCAATATCTATATCAAAAAAGGACATTCAAGAAAAAATTGATTTAAACGATTTAAAAGTTGGCATAGAAATAGAAAGAGAAGAGAACTATAATAAATAGTTCTTTTTTTATGTTATAATATATTTGGTGATAATATGATATTAGATATTAGTAACGATTTGATGCAATACAATGATCTCTTTTCGAATACTTCAAATATATTTGATGGAATAAAAACTATTGGATTAATTCTTTTAATTGTTTTATTAATTTTTATTCCAATATTTTTATATTTAAAATACATAATGCAAATAAAAATTGTTAAAAAAGGAACTCTTCAAGCTTTAAATGAATTTTATGGGAAACAAAATAATAATACTCAAACAAGTACTGAGAATAATATTGAGAATAAAAAGATTGAAGAAGTAACTAATAACACTAGAGAAGAGGTGCTATAAAAAGCACCTCTATATTTATCATTATAAGAAGTTAACATAATGTACATTATAATTATATAATCTTTGTATATACTTTATACATCTAATGTGCTATTTTCCACGTTTTAAATGGATTATATACAATATATTACTAATTAATAATAACTATTATAATTTAATAACTGTTTATATACAATATAAATAGTAATAGATAAAATCTAATATGATAAGATCTATTGATTATATATAATCAATAAACAATAATAACTATTGTCACAATACCTTCTATATTCTTAATCGATATTAAATAACACGTATATAGTATCAACTCGATTAATCATAGTATTTAATTATTTGAACAAATTTTATGATATCTATCATTTTATAAATTTTTTCAAATATTATTTATAAATTAGAATTGATATATTATTTTGATTAAAATATTTATTAATCATTATTATTATTTTTTAATTAAAAATTATACAAATAATAAAAGTAGGGGGATTACCCTACTTTATATATTTATATTTTTCTTGATTGAATCTCTGCTATTTTTTCAAATACTTCAGTAGAATTCTTTTCAGTTAATTCGGAATAGCCAAGTTCTCTAAGTGCTTGAACCTTTACTGTATTTAATTCTTGAGTTCTTGATAACTTCTCTTCTTGTCTTTGTTCAATGTCAGCTTCAAACTTTTTATGTACTTCTATTAATTTGCTTTTAGAAGCTCCTCCATTATTAAATAATGAAATTGCTTGATACATAATACTCTCAAAATTAATTTGATTTTCTTCATTATATACAAACTCATTAACAGGTATGAATCCATTTGCTTTTGAGAAATATGCTAATATATATTTTAATTCCTCAACATCATCTATTATTTGTAAAAAATTATATAAATATTTACATGTGTAATATGAAGACCCGTTTTCATCTTCACTCAATAATTCTTTTATTAATTCAACAATTTCAAATAACACCTTTTGTTGTTTTTTACTTAATTCCTTGAGGTCTGATTTATTTGTTCCAGTAAAAGAAAAATCATCGTCACTTTCATTCAATAACTTATCTAATCTAGAGATATATTCATTATTTGGTTTTATATTTTTAATATCTTCATATTCTTGAATATCAAGTAATAAAAATAATTTTAATTTTTTATCTTTAGGCCATTCTTCTATGCTTTTCATTTCCAAATAATTGTATACCATTTGTCTAGAAACATTTAAGTATTTAGCTAGTTTAACCTTTGATATTCCCAATTCTTTCAATAAATCTTCTAATAATTTCATATTACCTCCACTACCCTTATATTTTATCATATATGTCAAAAATGTCAAGGATTGTAAATTATAAATACCATAATTTCTTGCCGTTTTTTCTTACTTCTTTTATGATTCCACCACCCAAACATTTCTCATCATCATATAAAACACATATTTGCCCAGGAGTAACAGCTTTTATATTATTATAGCTAACCAATATTTCATTATTATCCAAATATTTTACTGATACATCATTGTCTATTTGTCTATATCTAAACTTTGCTGTACAATTTTCTACCCTGTCTTCCCCTATTAAATTAAAATCTTCTATAATGGCTTGATCACTATATAGATACTCATTGTTATCTCCATAACAAACATAAAGTATATTGTTTTCTATATTCTTGCCAACTACATATAATTTATCTGATGCACCACCAATATCTAATCCCCTTCTTTGTCCTATAGTATAGTACATTAATCCAATATGTTTTCCAATTACTTTGTTGCTTTCTATGTCTACTATATCCCCTTCTTTAGAGGGTAGATAATTTTTTAGAAACTCCTTAAAATTTCTTTCTCCAATAAAACATATTCCAGTAGAATCTTTTTTTTCTGCAGTATTCAAATTTAACTTAGTAGCAATTTCCCTAACTTCAGTTTTGTTTAATTCTCCAATTGGAAATAATACGTTATCTAATTGCTTTTTAGTTAGTTCACATAAAAAATAACTTTGATCTTTATTGTTATCCAATCCTCTGTATAATAAGCCATTTACTATCCTTGCATAATGACCTGTTGCAATATAATCTGCCCCTAACTTTTTAGCTTCTTTAATAAAATAATCAAACTTTATATATTTATTACACATTACATCAGGATTAGGAGTTCTACCTTTTTTTAATTCATCTAAAAAATATGTGAATACATAATCCCAATATTCTTTTACAAAGTCGACTCTATGTAAAGGAATGTCCAAACTATTACACACAATAAGTGCATCATTATAATCTTGTTCTTGAGAACAAATATCATCTTTTAATGTTGGATTACCCATAATATCATTATTTATCATAGAATCCCAATTTCTCATAAACAATCCAATAACTTCATATCCTTGTTCTTTTAATAGATATGCAGCAACAGAAGAATCTACTCCCCCACTCATTCCTATAACAACTTTTTTCATTTAAAATCACCAATTTTAGTATAACATAAAAATATAATTATGCTATAATTATAAAGAGGTGAATAATGAATAAAAAGAGAAAAGAGATAATAAAAAAAATCGGAATATGGGTTATGCTTATTGTTGTAGTAGGAGCAATGGCTGCATCTATAATTGCTCCATTATTGATTGGTAATTAAAACTAGATAATATCAATATCTAGTTTTATTTTATCTATATAACAATACTTGCTATCTTTATAATTTATATATTCATCTAATAGTTTATTAACTTTTTTAGATGCCTTACTTAATCGAATAAATTGATTATTGTAATTACATAGAGGTTCAACATACCTTTTTTTTGATTCAACTGATACATAATAGACACCATTTGGTATTTCATTTGTTCTATTTACTATACTAGCATTAGAAAATATACTCCATGAAGCTTCATTAATGTTTATTACATCAATTATTTCTTTTTCGCTTTTATCATATAAATCATTTAAATTAATATTTCCTAGTTTAATTTGATTATTTAATACATCCGCAATATACTGCATAGTATATTTATCTTCATTTTTTTGAAGGGCAATACTATATTCATATACAGCATCAAAGAAATACTCAGCATACTTTATATGTTTGAATCCTAATTCTGGTATATCATCTTCGTTATTTAATACTACAATATCACTATATACTTCTTTTATTTTTTCTAGCTCCCAAGTATTTAACCATATATAAACAGTGTGAAGTACTCCTTCCAGCCTATCAGCACATAATCTAGGAGACTTATTTTCTATAATTGAATATCTAGATACATCACAAATATCATCAATAGAAATATTATCTTCATTTAACAATTTACAAATATCGTTAGAGTTTAATAAAATATCTTTAACAGCTTTTTCTGAAGACTCTTGATTAACTGAATCCCCAAGCAAATAATCTACACAATGACTAAATGCTGGTGTGCCCAAATCATGAAACAATGCACTAAGAGTTTGTACCTTATCTTTAGTAAAATTCCAAGTTATAAGAGAAGTAGCAACACTATGATCAAATCTAGAATACCATGTTTTAATATTATACAATTTATTATAATCACAACCACAAAACTGACCAATACCCTTTAATCTACTTAATTCTAAAGTATTAAAATATTTATCTATAAACGTTGGATAATCACCATTACATAACATATTATAATATTCATTAATTATCACTATAATTGCCTCCTTGTTAATCAATCTTGTTTACAACTAAATATATATCCATTTATTTAAATCTTTAGATTATTTTTAGTAAAATATTTATTAAAAAAATTATAACATATTTTCATTAATATCTTTATTTTTTATTAACTTCTTGTAATAATCAACTTTATTATTTTTTTACTCTTCAAAGAACAATTTTTTAATATATTCTCCAAAAAAGTTATTGATACTGTTTGATAATTACAGATTAAATATTGAAATTATAATGATACATCAATTGTTTATATATTACCAATAATAAAAAAAAACATATTTCT
>CAYRXC010000029.1:0-10023 GCA_964428195.1 uncultured Muribaculaceae bacterium
AAAACAAAACATTTTAAACCACAATATCCAATATTGAATCCTCCTAAGATTGGAATAAAAACAACTCCAGAAGGCATTGATGAATTAAATAGAGAAATTAAAGAAAGGATAGCTTATAAAGACAATAATGAATTTAATCCAGAATTGTTTTCGTTATTATATAAAAAAGTTAGATAGGAATTATATGGAAAATGTACATTGTTCATATTATAAATGTTTGGATTATATGGGGATACCGAATAATTATAAAAGACCCACTAATACAATATATAGCGAAGGGAAAAGAAGAGTTTATAGAAGCCTTGAAAAGACAGAATTAACTTCAAATACAGTAGAGAAGTTAATAAAATCTTTTAACGAAAGAGTTTTAAAATTAGATAAAAAATTTCATAATGATAGTGTTTTATTAATGAATTATAGATTATTTGAATATTGTGATATAAGAGATCATTTTGTTATTGCAAATATTCTGTTTAATATGAAAAATAATAAATTTGATAGTAATTATACCTTATATAGCGATAATACTTCTAAATCCGCAATATATATAGGAATTAATGAGGTAGATAATCAGAAATTAAGTATTCCGGACTCTGTTACTAAATTAATAAACACAAATGAATTTGATAATACATATACAATTCCAAAATATCCAAAGTTTTATTCAAATAGAGGCGCAGTAAGACTAAATATAACTGATGAAGGCATAAAAGCAGCAAACGAAAGAATAGAACGAGGAATTCGAACAAATTGGGAAGCAACACATAGTCCATCAGCCATTAAATTCTTGATAAAAAATAAAATTGGATAATATTATATATACAAATAAATAATTTGTGATAATATAGATTAATTATTAGGAAGCTTTTCAAAGAACCAAAATGATGAGTTTGAACATAGAAAAAAACAACAAAAAATTTAGTTGTTTTTTTTATATTTTATCCAAATATTCCCTTTTTAGTATATCCGCATTCATTTAAGAAATTTTGAACAGGTTTTTGAATTTTTCTTGTATCAAAGTCAAACATTTGAACACCAGTTTCATTTGTTTGATTGTTGCGTCCAATACCTATTTCTTTATGAACACCAAATTGCTTTCCAGTAAATAAACTATTGCCAAACGAAATATTACCAGGTGATACATTTATATTCTTATTAGTGTCAATACTGCGATCTTTATATTTGTTATTATCAAATAAAGTTATTATATATTTGTATTCTCTGTTTTCTTGTGAAATTGATGTCATTCCAAATAAAGTTGCATTCTTCCAATTCCATGTAAAAATCAAATCGTCCCCGTTTACTTCAACAGTAAAAAAGTTGTTTGGATTATTAAATCTTGAAAAAGCACTTTGTTTAACTTGTTCCTTATTCATATTAGATCCTCCTTATTTTACTTAATTATATAATTGATTTATAAATAAAACAATGATTAGTATAAAAAAATATGGATATCATACTTAGGTGATTATCATAAGATAATTGTTATAACTAATTATTCTATTTACATATATTTACCAGTAAAATCAATAGAAACTATTCTATTATTTAATAATATTGCTAATATTGAATTAGGAGGAATATATGTTTTGTAATAATTGTGGTAAACAAATAGAAAATGGAGAACAAGTTTGTAAGAATTGTGGTAATAATTTAAGTTACCAATATCAAACAAATAATAATCAAAATCAATATCAAAATAATCAAGGACAAATGAATCAGTATAATAATCAGATGCCACCAAAAAAGAATAATGGTATAGTAATAGTTATAGTAGTAATAGTACTATTATTAGCAATATCTGGAGTAGTAAGGGTTCTATTTGCAAATGGTACGTCGAACTTCTTAGAAAAAATAGAAGATCAGCTTAAAGATAATATTGAAGATATAAACGAAGAAGATGATGAAGATAATATCATAGAGAATATTGTTGATGGGCAAAGAGTAGGTACTGAAGAGTCTGGTTATGTTACTATACCTAAAGATTGGGTTAAATTCGTTGATCCTGATGCCCCAGATACTCTTCAATACAACGGTGATATTGAATATGTACTTACAATGGTATCAAATGAGACTTCAAAAATTAGAGCCAAAGATGTTGCGAATAGTTTAATGGTTGATCTCGAGTCAGATGATGTTCAAGATTTAACTGGCGCTACAGTAAAAATCGGTAAATATACTTCTTATCAAGTATATGGATATTATCCTATAGATAAAGTTTGGCTTGTTGTTTGGGTATTTGAAGCCGAAGATGAACGAACACATTATATAGCACTAGAAGGTCCAGATAGAAAAAGCGAGCATTTCTTAATACCTGATACATTCTCATTAGAAAAATAGTAAATATTTTACTATTTTTTTTGTAGATAATATATATTATTTATGATAAACTTAATGTGAATATTTTAATCAATAAGAAGGGAGAAAAAATGGAATATCAAATTAAAGATGTTGTAACTTTAAACGATGATACTAAATATATGGTAATGAGTGAAGCAGTTGAACAAGATAAAAGATATATATTCCTCATTAATATTGACAATAATAAAGATTATAAAATATGTTCTGTTGAAAACGGAAAGTTATTTGAAGTTAAAGACGAAAACTTAATTTCAAATATAGCTCCAACACTCTATAAAAAGCTTATTCAAGAAATTGAAAATATATAAAGTAACCTAAGAAAGGATAATCAATTGTGATTATCTTTTTTTATAGTAAGTACTACTATAATATGATAATATATTCATTGAGGAGATAAATATTTATTAATGAAAATATATGTAAGAGATTTTGACTTAAAAAAATCAATCGAAAGTGGACAATTTTTTAGATATGAGAAAGATGATAATAAATATATTGTCATTTTAAAAGATAGAATTGTGAGTTTATATCAAGAAGATGATTGTATATTTGTTGATTCAAATAATATGGATAATATTGAAAATTTAATAATTGATTTTTTTTCTTTAAATGTAGATTATAGTATTATCAATAATAAAATTATTAATAAAGACAAAGGATTTAAACAAATAGTAGAAATATCGAAAGGTTATAGAATTCTAAAAATGGAACCATTAGAAACCATAATTTCATACATCATATCTGCTAACAATAGTGTTAATAATATAAAAAAATGTGTTGATAGAATATCAAACAAATTTGGTTCAAAAATATTTTTTAATAATAAAGAATATAATTTATTTCCTACTATAGATCAATTGAAAGGTATTACTTTAACTGATTTAATAGATATGAAGCTTGGTTTTAGAGCAAAATATGTTAAATTAATAATAGATAAAATAATAAATAAAGAGTTTGATATTGAAAATATTTCAAATATGAAAACCGAAAAAGCTTTAGATTACTTAATGAAAGAAAACGGAATAGGGCTAAAAGTTGCATCTTGTATACTTCTATTTGCATACTCTAAATATGATGTATTTCCTATAGATGTATGGGTAAAAAAAATAATGAAGGAAAAATATAATATAGATAAAGATAAAGAAATAAAAGAATATATTCAAAATACATATGGAGAATACTCAGGAATAGTAATTCAATATTTATTTAACTACAAGAGGAATATTATATGAAAATTGATGATGAATTAATTGTTAAAATAATTAAACAAGATAATTTTGGACAAGGAATTTCAAAACAAAATGGTTTTGTTGTTTTTGTTAAGAATGCTATTGTTGGCGAAAAGCTAAAAGTAAAGATTACCTCAATTAAAAAAAATTATGCCGAAGCTGAAATTATAGAAATACTTGAAAAATCCGATAATAGAAGAAAGTATAGTTGCATATATTATAATAAATGTGGTGGGTGCTCAATAGGACATCAAGTATACAAGTATCAAACAAAATTTAAAGAATCTGTTTTGAAGGAAATATTAAAAATTAATGATATTGAGGTAGTAACTACTAATGAAGAAAATTATAGAAACAAAGTAGTACTAAGAATATCTAATGGTAATTTAGGGTTCTATGAAAATAAAACTAATAACATAATAGATATAGGAGAATGTGTTATTGCTGATAATAAAATAAACAATATTATTAAGTTGCTAAAGGGATTTAAATATATAAATGATATTGAGGAAATTACTATTAGATCTTTAGATCAATTAATGATTAATTTTGTAACAATAAAAGATATCTCAAAAGAGATAATAAATACTTTTAAAGGAATAGATTCTATTTACATTAATAATGAATATATTTATGGTAATCAATTCATATCAATTAGAATGTTTGATTTGAATTTTTTTGTTTCAAATAATTCATTTTTCCAAGTTAATATTGATGGTACTGTGAAGCTATACAATAAGATAATAGAATACGCTAATTTAAACAAAAAAGATAGAGTTTTGGATTTATATTGTGGGGTTGGAACAATATCTTTAATCTTATCAAAGTATTGCTATGAAATAACTGGTATTGAAATAGTTGAAGAAGCTATTAAAAATGCTAATTTTAATAAATCAAATAATAATATTATTAATGCTAATTTTATTTGTGGAGATGTAAAAAATATTGTCAAAGAAGATATGAGTGTTGATGTTTTAATTCTTGATCCACCAAGAAAAGGATTGGATATCGATACAATAGAGAATATAAATATAATAAGCCCTAATAAAATAGTTTATGTATCTTGTAATCCATCTACATTGAAAAGAGATTTACTATTATTTAAAGATTATATATTAGTTAAAACAGCTCTAATAGACATGTTTCCTAATACTTATCATATTGAAACAGTAAATTTATTGGTAAGAAGAAAGGAGAATTAAAATGAAAAAAGAAATATTTATTTTTAAGTTCTTTATGTTGGGTTTGTGGATTTCTTTTTTAGCAATATTATTACTAGGATATGTTTCAATAGATGATAATACAATAATAAATAGTAGTAAAATGACTACAACTCTATATATTTTATTAATTATCTATACAATATCATATATACCTTTTTCAATTTTTTTGTTTCATATAAATAAACTATTAAATCATAATAATATAGATAAATTATGCACTAATAATTCTATTAGTTCTTTGAATATTATGAAAAAATGTTCCATTTTGATGATTATACTTCACTCTATTAGTTTATTATTTTTTTATATAATTGGAGAAGTTGATGATGCACCTGGAGTTATACTTGTTGGAATAGCTTTGGTATCTATTCCATTGTTATTGTTATCGATAACATCTTTTATAAAAAAAATCATTATCATGCAAAACAAAAACTCATGATATAATAAAAAAAGGAGAAATGATATGGAAATATTAGTATATACTTTGTTGATTGTTTTTATATATATGAATATTTTATTCTTTATAGCTTTAAAGAATAAAAACAATGGACTAGTAGATGTTGGATGGGGATTTGGTTTTGTAGTAATAGCATTATCTAGTTTATTTTTTAATCATTCTAAAATTACTTTTATTCAAATAATACCAACGATCTTAGTAATGCTTTGGGGATTAAGACTATCTTATTATTTGTTCAGAAGAAATTATAAAAAAGTAGAAGACTATAGATATAAAGAAATGAGAGAAAAATGGGGTAATAAGGTTAATATAAATGCATATTTTAAAGTGTTTATGTTACAAGGTATGTTGATGAGTATAATTGCACTTCCAATAATTTTCTTTAATTCAAGTATAATAAGTAAATTTAATATAATTAATATAATAGGAATTTTAATGTGGATTATAGGCTATTATTTTGAAGTAGTAGGGGATTATCAATTAAAAAGATTTATAAAAAATCCAAATAATAAAGGCAAAATAATGACATATGGTTTATGGAAATATACTAGACATCCAAATTACTTTGGTGAGTCAGTTATGTGGTGGGGTATCTTTTTTATAACTTTGAATTCTCCATTAGGATATATCGGAATTATTAGTCCAACATTGATTACTTATTTATTAGTATTTGTATCTGGAGTTCCATTACTAGAAAAAAAATATGAGAGCAACAAAGAATTTCAAGATTATGCAAGTAAAACCAGCAAGTTTATTCCCTGGTTTACAAAGAAGAGAGGTTGAAAATGGGATTTATAAAAATGTATTTAATAGCATTTATAGTATTTGTTTTAGTTGATGGGATATGGTTAGGGTTTATCGCTAAAAATTTATACAAAAAAGAATTAGGACATCTTTTATCGAGTAATCCTAATTGGATTGCAGCTATACTTTTCTATTTATTATTTCTAGTTGGGTTAGTTTTCTTTGTAATAAATCCAGGAGTTGAAAAAGAAAGCATAAAGACCATTCTAATATCTGGAGCTTTATTTGGATTACTAACTTATGCAACATACGATTTAACAAATTTAGCTACATTAAAAGATTGGCCAATAAAAATTACTATTATAGATTTAGTATGGGGAACATCTTTATCTACTATAGTATCTACAATTACTTATTATATTTATTCATTAATCAAATAGTAAGATATATTATCATTGCATAATTAATTAAAAAGAAGATTATAGTTCTAAAACTTCATCTTCTTTTTTTGTACTTTCTTTATCAGTTTCCTTTTTTTCTACATTATTATTTTCTTCTAAATCTTCAATTGCTTTTTTAATAAACTTTGGTTCTTCATCTTTAAATTCTTCATCAAGTAGTTCTTCTATTTCTTCAGGTTCATCATTTTCAGCATTATGATCAATTTCAGGTATTCCTTCGACTTTAACTTTACTTTTAAATCTAACAATATTAGAATCATCTGTATGAACAACGTTTTTTATTGGCTTTTTATCTATAATTCTTACATTCTTCTTTCTTCTAACAGTAAGAGAAATTATAAGTATCAACAATGTCAATCCCATTAAAGGATAAATAAATTTTAATTCTTTAGTAATATTAATTGTATATACCGTTTTTGTACCATCTTCAGCATAAGAATTTATTACTATCTTACTTCCTGATTTTAAATTATTATTTCCGATTATACTAAATAATGAAAGATTATCGATTTTTTCTATTTTTATATCTAAAGATTTCTCATCATCTTCAATTTGAACAACATATTCATATATATTACTTTTAAAATCTATATCATGGTCTTTAATTATTATATTTTTTAATTTGCTTACATTTGATGCTTTTTCTCTTTTCATTGCTATCAAACGATATTCTTTTTTCTTTCCACTTTCAGATACAACTTCTATCGTAATAGTATTCTTACCAACATTAAGTTTTTCATTACCAATAATATTTACTTTAGTATTTTCTTCCTCAGTAGTTGTCTTAATTACTAACTTTTCCATATCAAATGGAACATCTATTTGATAATCTAACACATCTTTTTCAAATTCTATTTCCAAATCTTCAATTTTGATTTCCTTAAGATAATTATTATCTTTTGGATCTTCTCTTGTTATATTCAAAGTATAGGTTTTTACATCGCCTTTTTCGGATTTTACTTTTATTTCCGTTTTATTTAAACCAACATTTAATTTTATTTTTCTATTTCCAAATCCTGATACGTAAGTAGATTTAGTACTCATGAGTTTGGATTCGATTTCAACTTCTTCTACAATACTTGAAACCGTTACATTATATGAAGCTGTTTCTGGTACAAAACTTATTATATTTTTGTATCCTACTAAATTTAATGATTGTAACGAGTTCACTGTGCTTTTACCATCCGTTTTATTAATTACTATAGTATATGTTTTTATACTTTCATTTTCAGCTTTTACTTTTATATAAAATGTATTTGTACCAATTACTAAATTTTTTGTACCATTTCCGAAGCCTTCAACATAGGTGGATTTTGGATCTATCAAAGTAGAGTTAATCTTTACAGAAGTAATATCTTTATCGGCATCCAAATAATATTTATCTTGATCAAGTTTATAAGGAAAATATATACCTGATACAGTCAAACTACTTAGTCCATTTTCATCACTTCTTCTATCTTGTCTAGTTACAACTACCTTATAAGTTTTAGTAACACCACTTTCACTCTTGACATTAACATTAAATGTGTTTTCACCATAAGACAAAGTCTTTTCTCCAATGTCCCCAGTAATAGTAGAGAAGCTATTAGTTGCTTCAGCAGTAATAGTTACTTTAGAAATAGAAGTATCTACAGTTAAAGTATAATTTAATATATCACTTGAAAATATAGGAGTTAAATTAAATTTTGAAACAGAGAGCTTCGATAAAGTATTTATTGTCGATTTAGGTTTAACTACTTTAAAAGAAACAGCGTTATTGATAATATTATATCCAATTGATAAACCTTCATCGTTTTTAACTAATATATCAGAAATCGATATAGAATAATCTTTATCTTCTGAAACTTCTGGCATTGTAAGTTTATAGTTATAAAGGGTTCCTTCAGTTAATCCAGTAGTTCTTATAAATTCAAGTTTTCCATCTACAATATTTTTATCAAATCCATTTAAATTCTCATTAGAAGTTGTTAAGTCTGATATATTATGCTTAAATGACATTTCTTTTAGATTTTCTTTAGTACAACTTTCTCCTTCTTGAGATTCAAAAGTAATTTGGCAGTCAATAATATCACCGGGTTTCATATTCATAGATGTACCAGAACAAGAATGACTTACATCCATTAGTTTAGCACAATCAACTTCTGCTTTAACCGTAGTTGTTCCAATCATTAATAGAATAAACAAAAAAAATATTTTCTTCATATTATTATTCTCCATATTTTATAGAAATAGAATATCATATTTTTATATAATAAACAATAAATATTTACTTATAAAATTTTTCTTGTTATAATACAATCAATAAATAGAAGGGAGAAATTAATCTATGAACCAACAACCAAACAATATGAATCAACAACAAAATTTTGATCCAACAATGTCATCTATTGGTAATTTAAAACAAAATGTAGCTGCCTTATTAGCGTATTTATCATCTGTTTTACTAGGCTTCTTCGGAGCTGGAATGTTTGCTTTTGCGGGGCCTCTTGTAATATTTCTATTGGAAAAAAGAAATATGTTTGTTAAAAGACATGCTGCTCAAGCTTTAGCACTTTCAATATTTGATTTGATTACTTCAATTATATTTTCAGTAGTTGGATTAAATATATACAATATGATAAATTTCAATTCCAACAATCCTTTATCTGGTTTTACAGCATTAACTGGAGTATTTCTTGTAATTAGTTTTATTCTTGGTGCTGTTAACATTACAGTATTTATTTTTAGAATAATTGCTATGGTTAAAGCTAATAATAACCTTGATTACGACATTCCAGTAATTGGAAAAATTTCAAAAAGTTTTGTAAAATAAAAATTAAAAACACATTAAATAATGTGTTTTTATTTACTCTTTATTTAATATTTGATATAATTTAAAAGTAAGGTAGGTGTAAAATGATAACAAAAGAAGTAGAAGAAATGTGCTGTGTAGCAAACGACGCTAAGCACGGTCCTGCTCCTATTCCTGAAGAAGGAAAATGGATTGAAGCTAAAGAAATAAAAGATATTTCTGGTCTTACTCATGGAGTAGGTTGGTGTGCACCTCAACAAGGTTCATGCAAATTAACTTTAAATATAAAAGAAGGAATTATTCAAGAAGCATTAGTTGAAGTAATGGGGTGTTCTGGTATGACTCATTCTGCTGCTATGGCTGGTGAAATACTAGTAGGGAAAACTATTTTAGAAGCATTAAATACTGATTTAGTATGTGATGCTATAAACACTGCTATGAGAGAATTATTCTTACAAATAGTATATGGTAGAAGTCAATCAGCATTTTCTGAAAATGGACTTCCTATTGGTGCTGGTTTAGAAGATTTGGGTAAAGGTCATATGAGCCAAGTAGGAATGATATATTCCACTCTAGAAAAAGGTCCAAGATACTTGCATTTAACTGAAGGATATATTCTTGAAATGGGTCTAGATGAAAGAAATGCTATAATTGGTTATAAATATGTTAATTTAGGGAAAATGATGGATTATATTAAATCAAATATGAATCCTTTAGAAGCTATTGAAAAAGCTAGCGGAACATATGGAAGATTTAA
>CAYRXC010000030.1:0-9986 GCA_964428195.1 uncultured Muribaculaceae bacterium
ATGGCAGGGGTGGAGAGAATCGAACTCCCAACAAAAGTTTTGGAGACTTCTATTATGCCATTTAACTACACCCCTATGCCTTATAATTTAATCAAATAAATTGACTTTTGTCAATCGAAATAGTATTATCATTGTAGGTGAAGAGATGAAAAGAATATTAACTGGTTTAAAACCTACTGGAGAATTGACTATTGGAAATTATATTGGTGCTATTAAACAAATGTTAGATCTTCAAAAAGAATTTGAAACATATTTATTCGTTGCAGATTTGCATTCTTTGACGGTTGATGAGAAACCTAATACGTTGCATAAAAATATTAGGGATTTTTTAGCGTTATATCTTTCTTGTGGAATTGATACAGCTAATACTACTATTTATGTTCAATCTGACTGTCCATATATTGCTGCGGTATCTTGGATGCTTGAATGTAACACATATTTTGGAGAAATGAGTAGGATGATTCAATTCAAAGAAAAGAGTAAAGAAAATACAAACTTTGCTGTTGGATTATTTACTTATCCGGCATTAATGGCTGCAGATATACTAGTTGTTGATACTAACATTGTACCGGTTGGACAAGATCAAAAACAACATGTAGAGTTAACGAGAGATCTTGCTATTAGATTTAATAATAAATATGGTGAAACGTTTGTTGTGCCAGAAGTTAAAATAAATCAAAATGGAATGAAAATAATGGATTTACAAAATCCTACTAAGAAGATGAGTAAAACTGCGGATAGTAAAAAAGGAGTAATAGCGTTATTAGATAATTTAGAAGATGCTAGAAAAAAAATCATGAGTGCAACTACTGATAGTGATAATAAAATAAAGTATGATTTAGAAAATAAGCCCGGTATATCTAATTTAATAAATATATATTCTGCGATGACAAATCTAAGTATAGAAAGTATTGAGAAAAGATTTAATGATAGTAATTATTCTCAATTTAAATCGGCAGTTGCTGATGTTGTCGTAAATTTTTTAGAGGATATTCAGACAAAATATAAACGTATTATTGAAAATAAGGAATTAGATATTTTACTAGATAAAGGCTCTAGTAAAGTAAATGATCTTGCAAAGATTAAGTATGAAGATATGAGAAAAAAAATGGGAGTATATAGGTAATTAAGTTATGGAGGAATACATGCAACAATATTTAAACCAACTATTTAATCAATATAAGGATGCTTTTGGGATAACCAACGATAAAATTAAGTATCAAGATTGTAAAGAGGATTTTTGCGATTGGTTAAGTGAAAGAAAGAAATTATCAGAAACTTATTTGTCAATTCTTGAAAATGAAGGATTGAATTTTGAAGAAACAAGAGTTGGAGAAATGGGTAAAGGACCTTTTGATAGTGTATTAATAGACAATAGAGAAGGAACTTTAATTACTCCTTATTCAAAATTATTTAATGATTCTAAAAATAATATTGTTACAGGTGATTTTATGATATTTATGGGTCTTCCTGTATCAGTTCAAACATTCAGAACTAATACATATTCAAGTATGAGCACACTAAATCTAATAAATTATATTGATACTGCGATGACTTTTAATCCATATAGAATAGAAAATATTTCTAATTGGAATTTATTGAATAACAGTGCCAGAATGGAAATAATTGTTAGTATGTTTGGACTATCTAATGATAAAGATAAAAAAACAAAAATAGAACAATTAAATAAATTTAAAGAGAAGCTAAAAGATAATACATATTTGACTGACAATTTAGAAATTGATGGAGGATATTATTCTATAGTAAGATCAAAGAGGAAGGTAATGAAATAAAAATATATCTTCTTTTTTTTTATTATATATGTTATAATTTAAAAAGTTTAAAGCTTTTATAATTAAAAGGAGAGAAAATGAGCAAAATTAAAATTTTTAGTTTAGGTGGTCTAAACGAAAAAGGTAAAAACATGTATGTTGTCGAGGTAGATAATGATATTTTTGTATTTGATGCAGGTTCAAAATATGCCGAAGGACATCTATTAGGAATAGATTATATAATACCAGATATTACATATTTAAAAGAAAATGTAGATAGAGTAAAAGGAATATTTATTACTCATCCACACGATGAACACATTGGAGCATTACCTAACATAATTAATGAATTACCCAATATTAAGATATATGGTACTAAATTCACTGTAGATACAATAAAAAGGATTTTAGAAGAATTAAAGATTTCTACTCAAAATATAATAGAAATATCTGCACATAAGAAGATAGTATTTAAAGATAATAGTATTTTCCCTATTAGTTTGACACATTCGGTTCCTGAAAGTGTAGGATATGTATTGAATACAAAAGATGGTGCTATATTTTATACTGGTAACTTTGTATTTGATTCTACTATGAGAGGTCCATATAAAACAGATATAGGAAAACTTGCGTATATAGGTAAACAAGGAGTATTATGTTTGTTATCTGAATCTATATATTCTGATAGAAAAGGGTATACTTCACCGAACCATAGATTGTCTGGTTTAATTAATGAACTTCTTATTAGAAATGAAGATAGAATAATATTTCATGTAATTTCAACGAATATATTTAGACTTCAAGAATTATTTAATGAAGTAATGAAAACACAAAGAAAAGTTGTAATTATGGGAAAAAGGTTACAAAAGATTGTTAATTATGTGTTAGATACTGGATATGTTATATTCGATAGAAACAAAATAGGAGATTTATCTAATGTAAATGACAAGGATGTACTGATATTGACTTCATCAGATAATGACAAGCCATTTGTAAATATAGAAAAAATATTAAGCGGCTATGATAAATTTATCAATATTAAACAATCTGATACTTTTGTGTTTATCGAACCAATAAATGATGATTTGGAAAAATCAGCAGTTAAAATATCTGATAAAATTGCAAAAATTGGACCAGATGTAGTTATTTTATCAACAGATAAGTACTTATCTCATCATGCATCTAGCGAAGATTTGATGTTGATGTTAGATTTGATTAATCCAAAATATTATTTTCCAGTAATTGGAGAGTATAGATATCAAGTTGAAAATGCTGATATAGCGTATACAATTGGGATGGATAAAGCAAACATTTTGCTAAAAGAAAACGGAGATGTTTCCACATTTATTGATGGTAAAATAGTAGACGGTTTTGAAAAAGTTAAAGTTGGAAATATTATGATTGATGGAACTTCTACAGAAGATGTTGGAGAATTGGTAATAAAAGATAGGGAAATGTTATCTGACAATGGAATATTAATAGTTTCTGCAACATTGGATAAAAAAACAAAAGCTTTACTAGCAGGTCCCGAAATAATAACAAGAGGATTTATTTATGTTAAAGATAATTCTGAAATGATTAAAGAAGTCGAAGATATTTCGATGAAGATTATTAATCAAAATATAAGCAATAATTATGTTGACTATAATAATATAAAGAATTCAATACGGGATGAAGTAGGTAGATTTCTATATGAAGAAACTGAAACAAGACCTATGATAATAAGCGTTATGCAAGAAATTTAAAAAAAACCTAAAAGGTTTTTTTATTTTAAATATACTTCTTCATTGAAATAATGATCTTTATCTAAAGTAATCAATTCTAAGGGAGAAATTAATAAGTATGTATCTCTTCTAAAATCAGTTTTATCATTTGTAACTGGATCATCATAGGTTAAATCTATCACTAATATTTTGTCTTCTAAATATATCATATTCCATGTATGTGTTTCATTTGATACTCTTATGTTATCTATACTTAACCTATAAAGCATGAGAGCCATTAAATCAGTATATCCACTACATATTGCATAATTGTCGTTTAGAGGGCCATATGCAGTATTAGATAATCTATCTGTTTTCTTATCGACATATTCTATATCATATTGAGTATTATCTATTATATAATTATGAATTTTTATAATATTTTCTATCTTAGTTTTGTTCTTATCATATAATTTATTAAATAATAGATCGGCTTCTTTTTCAACAATGTCAATTAACTCATCAGAATATAATTTTTTTATAAACAAAGTAACTTTACCATTATTTTTAAATTCAGTAGATATACTTGTAAAAGAATTATAAACATGAATAAATCCATTTACATGTGATAATACTTCATTATTCTCAGTTAATTCTTTTACATCATTTATACATTCTTTATAGCTAATATCACAGTAAAAAGTAAATTCTTCCATTCCTGAAGATAATACTGTGTAATATATATCAAGTAAATCATCTTTTTTGCTTGGATAAAAGTTTTTTGTCTTACTTACATAATTATTCGGATTATTAATTTGCCATTTATTGTTAACTAGTACTGAGTTTTCTCTCGTATAATATTCTACTATTGCAATCATAGTTTCATTATCTTTTGTCAATTTGTAAATTGTCAATGCTCCTACAAAGAATAATATAAGTAAAATAAAAAATTTTAATAATTTTATCATATATCCACCTAATTTAATGATATTATTAAAGGCAAAAAAAAACAAGGTTTATTTTTCCTTGTTTACTTTTTTTGCCAATCTAGATTTTTTTCTAGCAGCTGTTTCTTTTTTGATTACGCCTTTTTTTGCAGCTTTATCTATGTCTTTATGTGCTTTTTTTAATGCTTCTTTTTTGTCTTCTGCCTTAGTTAATTTTTTTACTACTGTTTTTACTTTAGCTTTTACAGGAACATTAGAAGCTTTCTTTTTAGCATTAGTTTTTATTCTCTTAATTGAACTTTTTAAGTTAGCCATATTTATTCACCTCCTACTTTTATATGATAATTATATCAAACATTTTCAAAATTACAATATATATGTGTTAAAATATGTTTGGTGATCAAAATGGAATTATTAGATATTGAAAAATCTATAATAAAAAAACATAGAAAAGGTATATGGACTAAGTTTGTAAAAGCAATTAAAGACTACAATTTAATTGAAGAAGGAGATGTAATTGCAGTATGCATGAGTGGTGGTAAAGATTCATTCCTCATGGCAAAATGTTTTCAAGAATTAAAAAAACATGGCAAATATAAATTTGATATTAAATTCATTACTATGAATCCTGGTTATGAAACAAAAAATTTAGAATTAATAGAACAAAATTCTTCTAATTTAAATATCCCTTTAGAAGTGTTTAATTCCGACATTTTTGAATATTTAAAAGGTTTTGATAATAATCCTTGTTATATGTGTGCAAGGATGAGAAGAGGACACCTGTATTCAAAAGCAAAAGAGTTGGGATGTAATAAAATAGCATTAGGACATCATTTTGATGATGTCATTGAAACGGTTTTGCTTAATATGTTTTATAATGGAGTTTATGGAGGAATGCCACCTAAACTAAATAGTGATAATTTTGAAGGAATGGTTTTAATTAGACCAATGTATTATATAAAAGAAGAAGATATAAAGTATTGGGCAAGTTCTAATAATCTTAAATTTTTAGATTGTGCTTGCTCAGTAACAAGTTTAAAATATTCTAGTAAAAGAAGAGAAATAAAAGAGTTAATAAAGAACTTAAAAAAAGATAATAAAAATATTGATATCAATATTTTTAGAAGTTTAGAAAATGTTAATTTAAATACAATTAATGGTTATATAGATGACAAAGAACGAAAAAATTAAAGAATCAAATACTAAATAAAAATTGGAATAATTTGACAATTAAATAAATATATGTATAATAATGACCATTCATTAAAAAAAAAGGGGTTTTAAAATGAATAATAATAAAAGGTTATATTTAGTTTCATGTTTATCAGCTCTAATTGCAATAGGTGGTTTAATTGCAGATAAAGATATAAAAACAAATCATTTAGAAAAAGAGTGTAATATTGCGCGTTTTCTTAATAGTGTAGGAATGCATGAAGTAGCAGACAATCATACAGTAAACGTAATTAATAGAGATACTAAAAATACCGGTATTAGTGCTGAAATAAAAGAAATACCTAAAAGAACATGTTATTTTTTTCCTGCGGTTCAATTAATAGATGAAAATGGTAGGGTTACTTATCTGGCTTCCCATGGAGGAGTTATAACTGGAAATACAGAAATCCTTACTATTGAGAAATATACGCCAGAAATTGTACTAGCTGAGAAAGATGCTTCAGAATATTTATTAACAGAAAATTATGAACTAGAAAAAACAAATAAACAATTATAATAAATTAATATTTTAGTTAAATAGAAATAATGTAAAATTCTATAAACTAGAATATTTTTTTATATAATGCTATAATATATTCATCCTATAGATTGTCGAGGATCAATCATAAATCCGACTAAGTCGATAATTAGGGAACCACAAGAGATAGCTGGTGTTTATGAATGCCTACCCATTAAGTGTTGTAGGAATCCTAATAGTTACTTCGGGGTGCCCACCTGTGTTATGCAGGGGTTTATCGCATTTGATTCTCGCTTCTATGGGATTTTTTTAAGGAGTTATATGTGGCTTAATAGATTAGAATTAATGATCGATAAAGAAAAGTTAAATGATTTAAAAAATGCTACTGTTGCAATAATTGGACTTGGTGGAGTAGGCGGAATGGCTCTTGAATCAATTGTAAGAAGTGGTATTTCAAATATTATTTTGGTAGATAATGATATAGTAGATATAACTAATTTAAATAGGCAAATAATTACCAATTTAGATAATATTGGAAGAAAAAAAGTAGATGTTGCAGAAGATAGAATAAAATCAATAAATTCACAATGTAATATAATAAAAATAGACTTATTTTTAAATAAAAATAACATAGACAAATTATTTACAAATAAGATAGATTATATAATAGACGCATGTGATACAGTAGATACAAAAGTGTTATTGATATGTGAATCTAAAAAAAGAAACATTAATATTATTAGTTCAATGGGATCTGCAAATAAATTCAATCCATCAAAATTAGAAATTATTGATATAAGCAAAACTAGTTATGATCCTATTGCAAAGATTATGAGAAAAAAATTAAAAGATTTAGGAATTAAGCATAGTAATGTAGTTTCTTCAACAGAAAAACCTTTAAACATAAGTAATCCAGTTGGTTCTAATAGTTATGTTCCTTTATCGGCCGGATTATTATGTGCTAGCTATGTAATTAATGATATATTAAAAATTGACAATTAATAATTAATATGTATAATACATCTCATAAAAAAGGGGGAACATCTTATGAAATTAAAAAAAGTATTTTTAAGATTGTCTTTAGCTAGTTTAATTATCTTAGGAGCAAGATGTGTAAACGAAGCAACAACAGATCACACTAAGGATTTATGTGCATCTACAAAAATTTTACATGCTTTAGATATGAAAGATCAAGCATATCAACATCAAACAAAAGCAATAAATAATATGAGAGAGTTTAATGCAAGGTACATAGATAAAGTAGTTACTTCTAAAAAAACAACAGATTTAAGAAATAATAATGATAGTAATAATAAAGATGTTGTTGAATTGAATGATAAATACTTTTTATGGATTGATTACGAAGAAAATAGAAAAACAACAATAAGCGCAACTAGAGAACAATATATCGAAATTTACGATAATGATAATAACTTGTTAGATACATTAAAAATAAGATAGTACTTTCTATCTTTTTTATATGATATAATCATTTTAGGAGAATTTTTATGAAAAAGATTAAAATTGGTTTATTTGTGGATAGTTATTTTCCAACAGTAGATGGTGTTGCCATGGTTGTAGATAACTATGCAAAAAGATTATCAAAGAAATGTGAAGTTGTAGTAATTTGTCCATCATATGGATTGAAAGACAAAACTTGTAAATTTGATTATAAAGTTATTAGAGTAAAAAGTTTAAAGATACCGTTAACTAAATATTCATACGGAATTCCAAAAATTGAAATTAAAATAATGAAAAAACTATTAAATGAGAAGTTTGATTTAATTCATATTCATTCACCATTTAGTATTGGTAAACTAGGAGTTGATGTTGCGCATATATCAAAAGTACCAGTTATAGGCACAATGCACACACTATTAAAATTTGAATTATATAAATATACAAAGTCACATGTTATTACAGATTTTATTACTGATCAAGTCATCAAAGTTTATGAGTATTGTAATCAATGTTTCTCTGTAAACAAAAGGGTTGGAGAAATATATAAAGAATATGGTTACAGTAAAGAAGTAGGAATATTTCAAAATGCAACTGATTTAAAATATATTGAAAACACTAAATCAGCACATAAGGAAATTAATGAACTATATGGTATTGATTCAAAAGATATTGTATTATTGTTCGTAGGAAGAATTACTACAGTTAAAAACATAATGTTTATTGTAGATGTATTAAAAGTATTAAAGACTAAAAAAATAAAATTTAAGATGTTGTTTGTAGGAGAAGGCCCTGACAAGATGAAATTAATTAGGAAGATAAATAAACTTGATTTATCAAATAATGTAGTTATGTGTGGTCAAGTAAGTGATAGAGAATTATTGGCTAAAATATATAGTAGAGCAAAATTGTTTGTATTTCCATCTATGTTTGACACTAATTCTTTGGTCCAAATTGAAGCTTCAAGTCAAAAAACACCAACTATATTTTTAGAAAATGCTCCAACTGCATTTTTAGTTACTAGTGAAGTAAATGGATATTTTGGTAAAGATAACTATAAAAAATTTGCAAATAAGATAATTGAAATAATTGAAGACGAGAAACATTATAAAGAAGTTAGCAACAATGCATATAGGGATTTATATAAATCATGGGATGATGTCGTTGATTCAGTATATAATAAATATATAGAGTTAATTTACCAAAAATAAGGAAATCAATATGAATTTATCAAGTATGTCAGAAATAAAAGAATATATAAAGATGTTGACAAATGAAAATGAGGATTTAAATATTCAAAGAAACAACCTTGAAAAAGAAATTCCCATTTTTATTTATAGTAAAAAAAGAAAACTAATGAAACAAAAACTAGATTTATTAAATATGAAAATACTAGATAACAAGATTAGAATTGAACAATATATGAATCTAATTACTAAATACTCTAAATTTAATAGTTCTGATTTATTACCTTTTCTAGTTAATTATTTGTCTTCAGTAAAACAAGAAGAATATGTTTGTATAAAAAGAGAAGACAATTATTTTCTTTTATTTGATTGCTATTATAATATTATTACTACTACTAATAATATAGAAGAAATTAATAATCTAGAGAAATCTTATGGTGAATCAACTCTAGACTTACTAGATGAATTAAATAATAGTGATTATATTTGTTTAGAAGCTGAAGAAGAATATTCATTGCTCGATGGATTTGATCTTTCTGAATATTTCGAGTATTATCCTTGTTTAAAAGAGGCAGCATATAGGTTAGTAGATTTAAAATTAGAAAATAGTTCTATAACCGATAAAGAAAGATTAGATATTATAATAAAAAATATAAACTCAAAAAAGAAAGTAAAAGAATAACATTATTTGTTATTCTTTTTATATTTATCATACATTTGTTTTAATGCTTGTTCATATTTACTATTATTTTTTGGAATATAATATTTTTTATCTTTTAATTTTTCTGGCATATACTCTTGTTCAACATAAGCATCAGGATAATCGTGAGGATATTTATAACCAAAAGCACTGCTGTTAATATGTTTAGGAATTTCACCAATATTTCCTTCTTCAATGTCTTTTAATGCGCTATTAATTGCTAGATATGCGCTATTTGATTTAGGAGATAATGCTAATTCAATTACAGTTAATCCTAATGGTAATATCAATTCTGGCATTCCTAGTCTCTCACAAGCAGCGATACAAGCCATAACTTTTGGGCCCATTCCCGGATTTGCAAGTCCAATATCTTCGTAAACCAAAGCAGACATTCTTCTATAAATTGAATCAAAATCACCACCTTCTATTAATCTAGCTAGATAGTGTAGTGATGCATCTACATTAGACCCTCTAATACTTTTTTGAAAAGCACTAAGAACATCATAATAACCATCTTGATTTTTATCAT
>CAYRXC010000031.1:0-9933 GCA_964428195.1 uncultured Muribaculaceae bacterium
TCTTTATTAAAATATATATTATGATATAATTTTTATATGCCGTCTTAGTTCAGTGGTAGAACGGTTGCATGGTAAGCAACAAACACAAGTTCGATTCTTGTAGGTGGCACCATAAGAAGATAAGTAATTTTATAATTACTTTTTTTATTTTGTGATATAATTTTCTTATAAAGAAGAGTTATGAAAAAGATTGTATTGTTGTTGTTTATTCTATTTATTACAGGATGTGGAACTACAAGTACAAATTATTCTGGTAAGGTTACTGAAGAATCTAAGAAGTTCTTAGATAATGGATACATAATAAATGTATTTAGAAGTGTTGAAAAACTTGGAGATGAAGAAGAAAACTATAATAAAGGATATATTAAGATTGGATATAATGTTATTACTGATTATGTTTCTACTAATATATATGATCCTGATGCAGGATATAATATAAAGAAGAAAGTAGTTAGTAATATAAGAGTTATTAAAGGACCTAAAATGGGTATTGCAGATGAGTTATATGGTAATTATACTTTATATGATATGGGTACTAAATTACTTGGAACAAATAATAGATTTGAAAAAGAATATGAATTTCCTCATACGAATGGAGTACAAACTTCTATTATGGTATATATAAATAAAGTTGCGTTATTGGACGCTAATAAATATACTGATGAAGAAATAAGTAATTTATCTAAAGTATATGGAGATTTAGGTATAAATAGAGATTCTGTTTTGCTTACTTTAGGATTTAGAGTAGAGCTAATTACTAATGATAATAGAACATTCTATAAGGACTATGAAATAGAAATGCCTACAAAAGACTTTAATTTAACTGGTAGTGAATTTCAAATGGATTTAACTACTGATGATGTTACTAAAATGGAACCATTTTTAGAAAAATAATATATATATAAAACAGGGGGTTTTGGTATATGGAATTAAGTTATGAAAATTTTTATGGATTAAATATTGATGAAGAGATTAGAAAGATAAATGAGGCTGATGTAGTTAAAATTAATGTTACTACTACTGATAAGGCTCAGTTATTTTTAATGGGTATGTTATTTGCTGCTAATAAGAAGATTAAAGTAATGAATAAAGAGGAATTAAATTTTGATAATAAGGTTTATGAAGATTTAAAAAGTAAGACTGGTAAATCATTTTTAGTAATGACTTATGTATGGGAAAAGTTATTTGATGAAGAGTTTCCTAAAAAAGATTTCTCTAATGTTTTGAGTGACTTTGATAGGTTAATAGAAAATACTAAGAGATTAGGAATAAGTTCTATAGCTAATGAACCTATAGATAATAAATTCTTTGTAATATGTCCAGTAAGGAATGCTACTGAAGCAAAGAAAATTGAAATGAAAGAGTATGTAGATAATGCAAAAGAAAGTGGATATATAGTACATAATCCAAATGGAGATACTGTTCAAGAGGATAAGTTTGGAGGATATGCTATTTGTAGACAAAATGCTTTTGGAATGTCTTCTTCATCTGAAATAAGAATGTTTTATGATCAATCTAGTAAAGGAAGTATGTTTGACTTGGGTGTTGCTTATTATTTAAATAAACCTCTAAAAGTACTTAATGAAGACAAGATTAAGTATGATGAGACTGACTTTGGTGATTATATAGTTAAGAATTGGGATAATAGAGTATTACCAAAAAGATTAGTTAAATAAAAAGAGTTTATTTTATAAACTCTTTAAACTTACTTATAGTGTCATTTATATATTTATTGTTATCATTAACATTAATGTGTGCACTAGGTATAGTTAATCTTGAATTAGTTAATAGTTTACAGTTTAGTAATACAAATAATTGAACTAAATCATTATATGCATTTACAGTACCAAATGGACCTAAGGTAGTACCTGATAGTACTACTTTTTTATTACTTAATACTTGATCTTCATCTTCACTAATAGGTCTACTTAACCAATCTATAGTGTTTTTTAATACACCTGGAACACTATGATTATATTCTGGACTAAATATCCATACTGCATCTGATTCTATTATTTTATTTCTTAGATTAGTTACTGAATCAGGTGCTGGATATTCATTATCTTCATTAAAAAGTGGAATATCTTCTATTGTAATGATTTCCATTTCAATATCATTTAATTTATTTTTTATTATATTTGCAAGTTTCAAATTATGTGATTCTTTTCTTAGTGATCCAACTATTCCTATTACTTTCATATTTTCTCCTTATATACATTTATTACTGGTTGAATATTTATAAAATCATCTTTAATACTTAACACTTGTCTAATATTGCTTTGAATATACCAACTAGCACAAAGATTTGTTTTATCTTCTATATCATCATAGAAATCAATATCAGTCATTGATAGAGTGTTTATTTCTTTTACCCAGGTGTAGCTTGGTTTTGTTGTATAGCTATATTTAATCTCGTCTATTTCTTTTTTAGTTAGTTCTGCTAATTTGTTATATTCTTCGAGTGTAATTAGTCTTATGTAATAATCGTTTACTTCTTTTAGTTTATCTATTCCTATGCTTTTTGAATATTCTCCTTCGAAGTAATTCTTTTCATTTAAGTAAATATATTTGTTAAAACAATCTTTGATTTTTCTATTGTAATTGGTATTTATTAGAGTTATATAGTCTTTATCTTTATCTGAATCTTCTATAACGTACCATTCTTCATTGTTTAGTTTAATAATATCTCCAATTTTATATTCTTTATATATGGAATTTTCTTTTATTTCTTCCACTTTTTTTACTGTTTTTATTATTGGATTATCATTGATTTTTGATAATAAAAAGGCATTTATAAAGATAATTATTAGTATGCATAAAATTATTATAATTTTTTTCATTTTTATCACCTTATATTGATTATATCATGATATAATATGTTTTATTAAAACAATTTTCAGGGGGCAAAATGAAATTTAAGCTGATGATTAATAAATGCAAATTATTTAGAAGTAGTAAGTACGAAAAACTATTTCCTTTGGAAGAAGTTCTATTGTTGACAAGAGGTAAATGCTTATTATCTTTTGAACCAGAAAAATCTAATAATAGAATGACTTATCATCATATTGTAAAGAAAGCGAATGGGGGAGAAAAATCGTTTCATAATGGAGCTCCCTTACTTAAAAGTAATCATGAGTTTTTAAATAAAATAGAAGTGTTTGATATAGGTTTATATTATGAAATAAATTATGGATTTGATAACATAAAGCAAGCATTAGAAATGTATGATGTACTCCGGAGCCTTTTTCCCGAAAATGCAGTACAAGATATTGATTTTGAACTAGAAGCAAGTGATTTATCTTTAGAAGATGAAAATATAGACGAAGAAGTTATAGTAGAAGATATGTCCTTAGATCAGTTGAGAGAAGTAAGAAAAGCTATATTATTATACCAAAAAGAAGTTGTTCCTGCTTTTCAATCCCTAAAAAACGCGTATCTTGATAAAGAAGCTAACGATAAGCTAGCTATTAAAAAAGAAAGAGAAATTAAGAAAAAAGAAAAATTACTATATAAAAACAATAAGAAAAAAAAGAATAAGAAAATAAGAAAATAAAAAAAACACTTGATAGTGTTTTATTTATTGCCTTTTTTAATTTTCTTAGCTTCTCTAGCGCTTGTAACAACTGTTTTTCCATCTAATGTTACTTTTTGTTTATTTATACTTTGTTTCTTTTTTGTAGCATTTAAAGCATGTGAACGATTATTTCCAAATAAAGGCTTCTTATTTGTTTTAGTATTTGCCATATATTCCTCCTAAAATTACTTAATAAATGTTATCATAATAATCATATTTAGTCAATTGAAATAATAAAACTATTAGTGTAAAATTAAAGTGGAAGGTGATAATATGAATTATGTTCCTTTATATGTTAAAACAAGTTATTCTTTGTTATCATCTTTATGTGATATTAAGAAACTTATTGAACGCTCAAAAGAACTCAATATTAAAGCTTTAGCGATAACTGATGATAATATGTTTGGAACTCTAGAATTCTATAAGGAATGCCTTAAAAACGATATAAAACCTATAATTGGTATTAGTATTAATTTTAAAGATCAATTAGTATTGTTGTATGCTAAAAATTATAAAGGTTATCAAAACTTAACTAAGCTTATTTATTTGAAACAAAAAAAAGAAATTGAACTATCAGATTTAAAAGAATTAAGCAATAATGTATTATGTATAGTTGATAGTAGTGAAATGTATAATGAATTAAGCAAAATATATGTCAATATTTATTTAGGATATAATAATGATTATGAAGAAAAGAAGGTAATTACAAGTAATTTAGTATTTATTAATCAAGTTTTGTCTTTAAGAAAAGAAGACGTTAAATATTTAAAATATTTGTATCTTATAAAAGATGGGAAGAAAATAGATAGTATTAATGATTATGTTGTTGAAGAGAATTGCTATTTAGAATATAACAACCAAAAAGAAGATAAAACTGATGATATAGTAGATATGTTAAATATTGAATTCAAATACAACAAAGAATTATTTCCTACTTATTTAAAAGATATTGATTCTAAGGAATATTTATTTGAATTATCTAAAAAGGGATTAATTAAAAGATTTGGTACAAAAGTTAAAAAGATTTATTATGATAGATTGATGTATGAGTTAGAAGTAATAGATAGCATGGATTTTAATGATTGCTTTTTAATTGTTTGGGATTATGTTAAATATGCTAGAAATAATAATATTTTGATTGGACCTGGAAGAGGTAGTGCTGCTTGTTCTTTAGTTTCATATTGTTTAGGTATTACTGAAGTAGATCCAATAAAATATGATTTAGTTTTTGAAAGATTTTTAAACAAAGAAAGAATTAGTATGCCTGATATTGATATAGATTTTGAATCTAATAATAGGGATAAAGTAATAGAATATGTTATAGATAAATATTCAAATATAAAAACAGTCCCTATAATTACTTTTTCTACATTATCTGGAAAACAAATACTGAGAGATATTGGAAGAATAATGGAAATAGATACTAAAAAGATAGATCTATTATCTAAACTAATAACAAAAAATGATTTGAACTATTCATATAGTAATAACAAAGAATTTAAAGGATACATTGAATTAAATAATTATGAGGATTATGTTGAAGTATGTTTAAAATTAGAAGGATTAAAAAGACAAATATCTTTGCATGCAGCAGGATTAATATTTTCTAATTTAGAATTAGATTCATATATTCCTCTTCAAAAATATAATGATATATATATCAGTGGCTATTCAATGGAGCATTTAGAAGAGTTAGGATTACTTAAAATGGATTTGCTAGGTATTAAAGATTTAACTTTAATAGATAAAATATTAAAGAGTATAGATATTAAATTTAGTGAAATACCTATGGATGATATGAAGTCTATAATGATATTTCAAAATGCATATACCGATGGAATATTTCAATTTGAATCTGAAGGTATGAAAAACTTTTTGAAGAAATTAAAACCTGATAATTTTAATGATATAGTTGCCGCAATAGCGTTATTTAGACCTGGTCCTTCATCTAATATAGATAGTTATATTAGAAGAAAACAAGGGAAAGAAAAAATTGATTATTTGCATGAAGATTTAGTGGAAATTTTATCTCCTACTTATGGAATAATAATATATCAAGAACAAATAATGAAAATAGCTAACAAGATTGCGGGATATTCATTAGGAGAAGCTGATGTATTAAGAAGAGCTATAAGTAAAAAGAAAAAGGAAATACTAGAAAAAGAAGAAAAAAAATTTATTGAAAGATCTATTGAGGAAGGATACGAAAAAGATATTGCCAAGACAATATATGATTTTATATATAGATTTGCAGATTATGGATTTAATAAGGCTCATTCAGTGGGGTATTCTATTATGGCTTATAGAATGGCATATTTGAAAGCTAATTATTCACTAATATATATGTCTGAATTGTTAAACAGTGTTTTAGGACAAGAAGAAAAAACGAGAAAATATATAGAAGAATGTAAAAAGATGAACATTAAAATAAGAAAACCTAATATAAATGAAAGTTGTTGTAATTATATTGTTAAAGATGGCGTTATTGTATACTCTTTAGTATCTATAAAAAATATGGGATCTACCTTATGCAAACAAATTATCGAAGAAAGAAATAAAGGGTTATATGAGGATTATTTTGATTTTGTTGCAAGAAATCAAAGCATATTGAATAAGAAGATATTAGAAAGCTTAATAGATTCTGGTTCGCTTGATTCTTTTGGTTATAATCATAACACTTTGTATAGTAATATTGAAAATGCCTTGAATTATGGAGAATTATATAAAAATTTAGGAAATCTTGAAAAACCTTTGATAAAAATATATGACGAATATAGTAGGGAAGATTTATCAAAAAAAGAAATAAATGCTTTAGGAATCTATCTATCTAATCATCCGGCATCAACATATAAATCTAAGTTTGAAAATATAATAGATTCTACAAATATTAAGGAATACTTTGATAAAGAGATAAATTTAATTTTAGTTATTGATTATATAAAAGAAATTGATACTAAGAACAACAAGAAGATGGCATTTTTTAAGTGTAGTGATGAATTTGGAAGTGTTGATTTAGTGGTATTTCCAAATGTATTTGAAAACATTGCTATAACTAAAGATATGATAATATATGTAAAGGGAAGAGTAGAAAGAAACATTTCTAAGTATCAAGTAGTTGTATCTGATTTGAAAATATTATAAAATAATGCTATAATTTCAAAATAGATGAGAGGTTATTATGAACGTTAAACAGAAAATAACTAGTATTGTTATTTCAATGATATTTTCTTTGTTGGTGATTGTTCCATATTTTGAAAACAATAAATATGTTAAGGAACAACCTTCAAAGTTATATAAAGTATATTTGGATGGAAAAGAGATAGGAATTATATCTTCAAAAGATAAATTCAATAACTACATAAATAAAGACCAAAAAGAATTAATAGAAAAATTAGAAGTAGATAAAGTATATGCTCCTAATAATTTGAACATTGAAGATTATATTGGCTATGCTGATAATATATCCGATGAAAAAGAGATATATGAACAAATAAAAGAAGAAAATCCTTTTACAATAAAAGGATCTGTTATTACTATTACAAAACCAAAAGAAGAAGGTGGTTTTGATACACAAGTAATAAATGTTTTAAGGGAAGAAGATTATATTAAAGCTTTAGAAAATACTATAAAAACATTTATTAATGAAAATGAATATAATGTTTTCTTTGATGGAAATGAATTTACTAATTTTGAAATGGGTAGCACTGTTGAAGATATATATATACAAGAAGAATCAATGGGAAATGTTACAATAAAAAGAGATGTATTTATATCTACAGATGAGACTATATTTACCGATGAAAAAACACTAACCCATTATTTGCTTTTTGGAACTACTGAAGAACAAGACAAATACACTGTAAAAAAAGGCGAAACAATAGAGAATATAGCATTTAATAATAAACTTGGAACAAAAGAGTTTTTAATTATAAATCCAGAATTAACAAGTGAGACAAATTTATTATATGAAGGGCAAGAGGTAAACATTGCTCAACTTTCTTCAATTGTAAATGTAATCAAAGAAGAAGAGAAAATAGAAGAAGTTGTTACAAGATTTACAACAGAAACTCAATATGATTCTACTAAGCCTTATGGATATTATTTTGTTAAAGCTGAAGGAGAAAATGGATTAGAGAGATTGACAAAAAGAATACAATATAAAAATGGTGTTGTTTACGATGCTGAAATAGTAGAAACCGAAGTAATTAAATCTGCAAGCAATAGAATTGAAGTAAGGGGAGCAAAAATTATGGATGGTCCAATTATTATTGCTGATGCAGGAAATTGGGCTTGGCCAACAATGCCTGCTCATGCTATTACTACTTATTATGAATGGAGATGGGGATCTTTCCATGCTGCAATAGATATAATTACATTTCCATCATTAGGATCTCCAATTTATGCTGCAAATTCAGGAAATGTTATCGAAGTATCTGGTGGAGGGTATAATGGGGGAAGAGGAGCATATGCAATCATAGACCATAACAATGGTTATAAGACAGAGTATCTTCACCTTAATACTGTATTAGTTACAAAAGGTCAATCTATCGAAAAAGGACAAAAAATAGGAACTATGGGTAACACCGGAAGATCAACAGGACCTCATCTTCACTTTGCGGTAATATATAATGGAAGGCCGATAAATCCATTACAATTGTATAGATAAAATGTAAACATTATTATAAACAATTAATAATAATTGTAATAAATGTTATAATAAAAATATAGGAGGTACTATGAAGAGACTAATAGGAATTTTACTTTGTATTTTTACTATGTTTTCTTTCGTAGATACTGTTAATGCAGAAACTATTAGAAACCTAAAAAAGAAACTTGATGTATTATTAAAAGATGCTCAAAACAAAAAGGAAACAATAAATAGAACAGAACAAGAGATAAGTCAATCAAAAAGTAAGATTAACCAAATATATAGTGATATGGAATATATTTCAAATGAGATAATTAGAATTCAAAATGAAATAGTAGAATTAGATGAAGATATAAAGAAAAAAGACAAACAAATAAAAGAATTGATTAAATCTTTTCAAACAACAACAGAAGGCTCTTTTTATATAGAATATATATTTGGAGCAGAAACAATTGAAGATTTGATATATAGATTTTCTATAACAGAACAAATAGCAGAATATAATAATGATCTTATAGCTTTAATGGAAGAAAAGATCGAAGAGAATAAGATAAAAAATGAAGAGATGAATCAAAAGACTAAAGAATTAGAGGAAGAACAACAAAAATTGAAAGTACAAATAATATATTTAGGAAGAGAAAAAGAAGAATTACAAGAACAAGAACAATCTATAGAAGATGAAATAAAGAGTGCGCAACAAGTAATCGAAATGTATGAAAGAGCTGGTTGTGGATTGGATGAAAATTTAGACGTTTGTGCTAATAGATTATTACCACCGGATACTAGATTTTATAGACCGTTGACAAATGGAAAAGTTACTAGCGAATTTGGTAATAGATATCATCCTATCACTGGATCATATTCGTTTCACAGCGGAATAGATTTAACTGCAGATACTAGAACTAATACAAAAATATATGCTGTTGCTAATGGAGTAGTTGCTAAGAAGTTTTATTCTCTTTGTGGAGGGAACCAATTATTTATACATCATAATATAAATGGTAAAAAGTATACTTCGGCATATTTGCATATGTTGGTAATAAACGTTCAAGAAGGACAGTTTGTATCTAAAGATACGGTATTAGGAATGATGGGTGGAGATAATAAGAAATTAGATACTTGTTCAACAGGTGCTCATCTTCACTTATCCATAGCTTACGGATTAAGATACAAAGATTATTGGGATTATGATACCTACAAAGCAAAATTAATTAGTCCAAGACAGGTAATAAATTTCCCTTCAGGACTATATAATCCTTGGAATGATAGAATCACAAGATACTAATTTACATTAGTTTACTATAAAGAAAAAATATATTAATTTAATTAAAAAAAACTATTTACAAGATAGTTTTTTTGTTGTACTATAGTGGTAGTAAGTGGAACATTGTGGTAGAAAGTGGGGGATATATATGTTCATGGGTGAGTATCATCATAATATTGATGACAAGGGACGTATTATTATTCCTTCTAAGTTCAGATATGATTTGGGCGAAAAATTCATTATTACTAGAGGAATAGATAAATGTATATTTGTTTATCCCAATAGTGAATGGATTAAATTGATATCTAACTTAAATGAACTATCTTTTACAAGAAAAGATGTACGATCATTTCAAAGATTCTTTCTATCCGGTGCCACTGAATGTGAATTCGACAAACAAGGTCGAATCAATATTACCTCTCCACTTGCGGATTACGCCGATTTAAC
>CAYRXC010000032.1:0-9538 GCA_964428195.1 uncultured Muribaculaceae bacterium
TTTTACAGCCATATAAATCCCTCCTATCTAAAATAACTGTTTCCAATAAATTCTCTTAATATAGAATCATTTGGTATATCCACTCCCGATATCGGTAAGACCATCATGATTAGATTTATTAATCTCATTGCTTCGTTGAAGTTTTTATCTTCCCTATCAACCGAGAATAATAATGGTTCCGCATAAGTTCTTAAAACCCCAAACTCATATAACAATGAAGTGTTAAACACCACATCGTTATTCGCTTGAAAAGGAAAAACGTATTTTTCTTCTCCCCTTCTTACGCTAGCCCAGTTTTCTAGGGTTTTCGAAGCGTTGTATCCTCTATTCATGTTATCTCTAACCATTCTTCTTAACAACCTTAAATCGGTTGTAGATATCCTATTTGAATTATCTATTCCAAGTGTGCTCAATGGTGAAATATATATCTTATATTTATTTTCACTATCTATCGAAGAAGTTAACAAATCATTTAATGCGTGTAATCCTTCAATTATAAGTATACCGTTTTCCGGTAATTTTATCTTATTTTTATACTCTTTTTTTCCTTCAATAAAATTAAATGTAGGAATTAAAACTTCTTCATTGTTTAATATTCTTTTTAGATGATCGTTAAACAAATCTATATCAATTGCTTCAATACATTCGAAATCAAATTTTCCTTCAGCATCTCTTGGACTTTCATCTCTTTCTTTAAAATAATCGTCGACAGAAATTGGTAAAGGAGCTAATCCCATGCTCTTTAAATATATTGCTAGTTTTTTTGAAGTAGTTGTTTTACCCGAAGATGAAGGACCAGCAATCAGAATTAACTTTGTTTTTTCCCTTGATTTAATATCTTCAGCAATTTTAAATAATCTCATATTTTGATTCATTTCATTCATATATATTAAATCTTGTATCTTTCCATACGTTATTTCTTTATTTAAATCATATATGTGCTCTATTTTTTGTTCCTCTGCCCATTTTGAAAAGCTTCTAAATGATTTAAATACTCCTTCATTATGATTATAAGGTTTTATTTCACCATTCATATATATATTAGGAAGCAATAAAATAAAACTTTTTTTATCAAAATATTTTAAGTCAAAATATTTTATGTAAGAAGAGTCTATTGGCATCTCTCCATAAAAGTAATCAATCATATTATCGAATTTATAGAAAATTAGGTTATCTTTTATAACATATTTTAATGATTCTTTCTTGTCATCTCTTCCTATTTGCTTAAAATGATTTATTACATCACCTTTTGAATAAACTCCTTTTTCAAAAGGAAATTTTTCTTTTGAATAGTAATCCATTTTATTTTTTACTTTTAATAATTGCTCCTCAGTGATTTCTCCATCGATAACTTCACAATATATTCCTTTATCAATAGAGTGACAAGCTCTAATATATATATTTAATTCGTCTTTAATTGACTTAATAAGCATAAATAATAGGCCTCTTTCGTATGCTTTGTTTCCAATGTGAGATGACAAATCAAAAAATTTCACAACACAATCTTCTTCAATTTTGTAGTTCAAATCATGCATATCACCATTTACTTGGCCAACTAAAATATCATATTTGAATTGCTCTTTGAATTCTTCTGCAATTTCAAATAAGGTAACACCTTTATTATATTCATATAAATTATTAGCTATTGTTACTTTTATCATATATCCCCTTTATCCTCTAACATTATAACAAATATTATTAAGTAAGTAAGTAATTTTCATTATCTTTACACTATTTTTTGGATAGTCTTGTTAATAATCTCAGAACTTGCATTATTGAAGTTAAGAAGGATGCTACATATGTAAATGCAGCAGAACTCAACATCTTTTTTACTCCAATTTGCTCTTCTGTTGTAATTATATTGTCTTGGATTAAGATTTTTTTTGCTCTCTTAGAAGCATCAAATTCTACTGGCAATGTTACTAATTGAAAAAGCAAAGAACCCGACATAATTAATATGCCAATTAAAATTTGATTACTTAAAGATGAGATAACGCCTAACGCTATTATTATGTATCCAAGAGTTGATGTTAAAGATACAACTGGAACCAATAAGCTTCTCAACTTAATTAAGAAATACCCTTCCTTATGCTGCATAACGTGAGCACACTCATGTGCTGCAATTGCAATCGATGCAATAGAAGCATTATCGTAAACATCCGAAGATAGTCTTATTACATTTTTCTTTGGATCAAAATGATCTGAAAGCGTTCCAGATGTTTTTTCTACGCTAATCCCTAGATTGTATTTATCAATCATCTTTTTAGCGGTATCATAACCAGTCATATTTTTTCTGCTTTTTACCATTATATATTTGGAATAAGTTTTACTTATATATGATTGCGAAACAACCATCAATATTATTGGAACAAATATATATATTAAATCCATGTTATTTCCTTTCTATCGTAGTACCATCTCTTGTATCTTTTAAAATTATTCCTTTTTCAAGCAACTCTTCTCTTATCTTATCTGCTTTAATAAAATCTTTATCTTTCTTAGCTTTATTTCTTTCTTCAACAAGAATCATTATATCTTCGGAAAAAGAGTCTTCATTATCAGTTATTAAATCTAGAGATAATACTTTGTCAAATTCTCTGACAATTTGTAATTTATTGTAATCATCGATGCTTTCATCTTTTAAAACATCATATAATACAGTAAGCGCATTTGATGTATTTAAATCGTCTTCTAAAGCTACTTTAAATTTTTCATTATATTTATTAAATTTTTCTTGATTAATGTTGCTTGTTTTTCGATCCAAACTATTTACTTTTGATTTTAGTTTATTGTAAGCTATTGTTGCACTATCTAGAGATTCGTATGTAAACAATAACTGTTTTCTATAATGAGATTGTAAACACATTAATCTATATGCTAACGGATTATATCCTTTTGATATCAATAATGATAACGTTAGAAATTCTCCCTTTGATTTTGCCATCTTTCCAGAAGCATCATTTAAATGTTCTCCATGAACCCAAAAGTTACACCATTTATGACCAAAATAGGCTTCGCTTTGAGCAATTTCATTCGTGTGATGTGGAAATATGTTGTCTACACCTCCACAATGGATATCCAAATATTCACCTAGTGTAGAACTAGCAATAGTAGAACATTCTATATGCCATCCAGGATAGCCTTTTCCCCATGGTGAATCCCATATCATAGCTTGATTTTCGAATTTTGATTTTGTAAACCATAAAACAAAATCAAATGGGTTTCTTTTTGAATTGTCTTCAAAAACTCCTTCTCGAGCACCGATTAACATTTCTTCTTCTTTTCTTCCGGATAACTTATAATAATCCTCTGCTTTACTAATATCAAAGTAAATATTTCCATTGGAAATATAAGCATAATCCTTTTTTATAAGTTGACTAATAATTTCTATATACTTTTCTATTTGGTCTGATGCTTTTTTTATAGTTTTGGGCTTTCTAATATTTAATTTTTCAGTATCATCAAAAAATGCTTTTGTATAGAAGTCCGCAATTTCGTATGCAGATTTCCCCTCTCTTTTTGCACCCAACAACATTTTGTCTTCTCCGGTATCTCCGTCGCTTTCCAAATGACCCACATCAGTAATATTCATGACTCTTTCAACATTATAACCAACATATTCTAAAGATTTTTCCAAAATGTCTTCAAAAATATATGTTCTCAAATTTCCTATATGTGCAAAATGATACACTGTTGGTCCGCAAGTATACATCTTAACTATTCCCTCTTCGTTTGGAACAAATTTTTCTATTCTTTTGTTTAATGTATTATACAATTCCATAAATACCTCTCTATTCAATTTTATCATAAAGATACAAATATATTAAGTAAAAATATACATAAAAAAAGACTTGAATCTTTCAAGTCTTAATATTTTTATATATTTTTTTTCTTATTATTTGATTTTATATATACGGTTTCTTTATCAAACGCTAATATAGGCAAACATATATACGGGAAGAATATTGTTAACAAACCAAAAGCTTTTGATTTGCCAAAATACTCCGCTAATTTAATATATGCGTAAAGCAATACAAAACTGTTAACACCCGGTATAAAGCCTAACCATCCAGGTATTCCTACAATTTCAAATAAGACACAAGCATTATAAAATGGAATTATTGATTCCCAACCTTTTCTTCCTGCTTTTTTAAATATTTTATATAAAGAAATAATTAATAACACAATAGGAATGATTGCAATAATTATATATAATATTGCAATGTTTTGACCCGTGATAGTGGAATTAAAATTAATTAAATTTGCCAATATAATTACTATGAATGCTAGTGCGAATAACGCAACAGCTAATTTCCATACGTATTTAAACCAAGTTTTATAATCCTTTTCCAAATATGCCATACCAGCAACCATAATTGCACTAGTAGGAGCTAATAACATCGTTAATCCATACATAATTTGAGTAATCAATGCTATTTGATCAGCATTTGCTGATTTAATTGAAGATAATACCATTGGCATAGAATAATTTGCAACATAATTAGGATCAGCAATAAATGGTATTCCAATTATTGAACCTAAAGCTATTAATGCTGCATTTCCAGATGATACTATGAACTTCAATATTGTTCCTACAAATCCAGAGTTAATAGTAAATATTGTAACTAGAACCATCATTCCTACCATCATTGCAGGTACTACAAATTTTTTAATACCACTTGCTAAACCATCTGCAATTTCATCTAGAGTTAATTTGTATATTAATGAAACTAGTATAGAAGCTAGGAATAACATTGTATAGAACTCACCAGTCCACCAACTTCCAAAAGCATTGAAATTTCCAAATAAACTTGAGAATAAATCAAACTTTCCTAGTTTAACTCCCATTATTGCTTCATGCATTTTTGGGAAAAATGCAAAATTCCAATTTACAAATCCAAGTAAGAAGAATACAAATAATACTATAAATATTACCTTTAATGCTTTAGAACTAGATTTACTCTTTTTTCTATCTTCTAATTCAAGCATAGAATCATAATCTTCTTTTTCTTTGTCCTTAGAAAATACTAATACGTAAACACATATCAATGCTATAGATAGTACTAAAAACAATATCTTAACCCACAAATAAGGATTTGTGGTGCTTTGAATAGCTTGAACAAACAAACCATTCATTAGTTGGCTTGAAAATCCTACTAATATTGAGCCAACTGTCGTTAATAGCATAACATTTTTTGTGTATCCCATTTCTCTAAGCACGTTCATAAAAAATGGAACAAATAAGAACATTAAGAAATATAAATTAGTCAATGCAGGAATTAATGTAAAAAATAATACACTAAATACTACAAATAATGATTTGTTCTTTTTAAACTTTTTAGCAGTTTCCTCAACTAATTCTTTATATGCTCCAGTTTTATTTATTACTCCATAAAACATTCCTATAATCAATACCAATAAAATGTTTTGGAAAAAATATTGCCCAACTATGTCGAATGAACCAAATATTCCTAGTAATCCTTCTGGGTTTACTGTTCCTAAAACCATTTCTCCAGTTTCTTGGCTAGTTATCGTTCCTGGAATAATCCATGTTAATCCTACTGTTACCAGTAAAATCAATAAAAATGTTTTAAATATACTTTTATTTTTCATATTACTCTCCTCCTATTTTTTTGTTTTTCATATGTGGAAATAAAATTATTTCCCTTATATTTTCAGATTTAGTAACTAGCATTACTAACCTGTCAATACCAATTCCAATTCCACCTGTTGGTGGCATTCCATGTTCTAAAGCATTTAAGAAATCATAATCAATTCCTTCTGCCTCTTCATTACCGAGCTCTTTTTCTTTTATTTGATTTTCGAGCCTTTGTCTTTGGTCTATTGGATCATTTAATTCACTATATGCATTTCCGTACTCTGATCCACATATAAACAATTCAAATCTTTCAGTAAATCTTGGATCTTTTGATTTTTTTGCAAGAGTGGTTATTTCTATTGGATGCCCAAATAAAAATGTAGGTTCTATAATCTTATCTTCGCAATATTTTTCAAAAAAATCATTAATTATGTGCCCAATTTTGAAATGTTTCTCAACTATTATATCATGTTTTTCACACAATTGTTTTGCCTCTTCAAAATCATATATTTTTGTGAAATCTATATCAGTATATTTTTTAATAATATCAGTCATACTTATTCTTTCGAAAGGTTTAGAAAAATCAAGCTTATGTCCTTTCCACTCCAATTCATATGAACCATTTATATCAAATAATACTTTTTTAAATATATTTTCACATAAATCCATCATTCCACTTAAGTCACTATATGCTTTATATATTTCAACTGAAGTAAACTCCGGATTATGGTATCTATCCATTCCTTCATTTCTAAATAGTCTTCCTATTTCATATACTCCATCCATACCACCAACAATCAACTTCTTTAATGGTATTTCTGTAGCTATTCTCAAATACATATCTTGGTCGAGTGTATTATGATGAGTTATAAATGGTTTGGCAGTAGCTCCACTTGAAACATTTGCCAATATAGGAGTTTCAACTTCTACATATCCATTAGAGTCTAAATAATTTTGAATACTTCTAATTATTTTTGGTCTAGTGAACGCTATTTTTTTTGCTTCATCATTCATAATTAAGTCTAGATACTTTTTCCTAAACCTATCTTCTATATCTGTAAGCCCATGAAACTTTTCAGGCAAAGGCTTAAGAGCTTTTACTAAATGAGTATATTTGTTAGCCTTGATGCTTAATTCTCCCATATGAGTTCTAAATATAAGTCCTTTGATTCCTACAATATCACCCAAATCTGAATCCTCAAACAACTCATATTCAAATTCTCCCACATTATCTATCTTTAAATATATTTGAATTTGTCCGTTTTTATCTTGAATATGCATGAAGCCCGCTTTTCCTTTTACTCTTTTAGTCATGATTCTTCCAGCAACAGACACTTCTATATTCTTTGCTTCTAGTTCTTCATTCGAAAAAGAACCAAATTGATCTTTTATCAATTTAGAATCCGAATTAATATCATAAGCACTTCCAAAAGGTTCAATACCTTTTTGAATCAATTTGTCTAGTTTTTCTCTTCTAACTATTTCTTGTTCTGTCAATTCATCCATAATGTCTCCTCATTTATATTTTATAACAATTTAAAGATTAAGTAAATATTTATGAATCAAATCCTTAAACTGTTCCTTTGTTTTTATCTCATATATTTCAGTTTTAATTTTGTTTCCATTTTCTACACCCTTTAAATACCATCCAGCATGCATTCTTATTTCTAATAGTGATACTTTTTCGCTTTTTATCTCTAATAAATAATTAAAATGTTTCAAACACATTTCCAGTTTGTCTTTGAAACCTATGTTTTCATTTTTATTGTTGAGTATCTCCTTAATTAACCAAGGGTATCCCAGTACTCCTCTTCCTACCATTACTGCATCACATTTTGTTTCTTCAAACATTTTTTTAGCATCTTCAAAAGTTTTTATATCTCCATTCCCTATAACTGGAATTGTTACGTTTTCTTTTACTTCTTTTATTATATTCCAATCAGATAATCCACTATATCCTTGACTTCTCGTTCTAGGATGCACGCATATGGCACTTGCTCCTGCTTTTTCACAAATCTTTGCAACTTCGATAGCATTAATTGATTTGCTATCCCAACCACTTCTAATTTTAACTGTAACAGGAATTGGAACACTTTTTACCACATCTGACACAATGTCATATATTTTGTTTAGATCCTTTAATAATGAGGCTCCAGCCTGAGATCTTACAGCAACCTTTGGAACTGGGCACCCCATATTGATATCTATTATATCCGGTTTCATTTCTTCATATATTCTCTTTGCTGCATTAACAAAAGATTCTTTATCGCTTCCAAAAATTTGTTGTACAATTGGTCTTTCAAAGTCGGTCATATATAGCATATCAATGGTTTTCTTATTATCATTGACAATCGCCTTATCACTTACCATCTCTGAATATATAAGTCCACAACCCATTTCTTTAATTATTCTTCTAAAAGCACTATTGCAAACTCCAGCCATGGGCGCAAGCACTATTCTATTGTTTATTTCAACATTACCAATCTTCCACATATTCCCTCTGCTATTTGTTGATTAATTTTTTTACTTTTTCTATTAATAGTTCTATATTATCATCTATTACAGGTATTCCATTTACTATAACAAAAGCTTTTTTAGAACCTATCGCGCACATACTTTGACATTTTAAATCTATTGAAGCGTTTGGATCTAATTCTCTCAACTTTTCTGATAGCAACGTTCCATCAAAGCCTTTACATATATCGCAAGTTTTAAACTCGTTCATCTTATTATTTCCCCTATATCACCATTGTTTATTAAATTAGCATTAGCATCATCTGTATCTATATGCATTTCAAAAACAAAGTCTTTTGAAGCTTTTATATGAACATTTTCCATTATTGCAGGTTTTTCTCCTCCAACTTTAACTTTAACTTTTTCATCTAAGCTTAGTCTATATTTATCTAGGTCCTCATAATTAATATGAATATGACGAGTAGAAATAATGCATCCTTTATCTTTATAAAGTTCTTTTACTCCGTCGCTTAAAACTACAGGATGTGATCCTTCTAAATCTCCCGAATTTCTAATAGGTGGATTAATACCTATTGAAACAGCATCAGTTTTACTTATTTCAATTTGAGTATATTTCCTAACCGGCCCAAGAATTCTTACTTTCAATTCCCCTTTTGGTCCTTTTACTATTAACTTTGAAGTAGACGCAAATTCTCCAGTTTGAGATAATCCTCTTTCTGGAACCAACTTAAATCCTTCTCCATAAAAATATTCTAAATCTTCTTTGGTTATATGCATGTGTCTTGCAGACACTCCGATCTTAACATTCATAAGTCCTCCTCTATAAAGTATATCACAGCAATTGAATATTAAAAAAATATTTGTTATAATCAATACTGATAGTAGGTGCTTATATGAAAATATTTTATTTGATTACAATTGTTATTTTAGTGTTTTCTTTGCTAGGAACTTATTTTGTAGTAATTTTTAATAGTTTAAAAGAAAAACAGATCAAGAAAAAACAAGTGGAATCCGAAATAGATGATACTTTAAGAACAAAATATGATATATTGACAAGAATAAAAATATTGTTTGATAAGGGTTTAAAAGGAAAAGAAGCATCTAGTTTAGATACACTTACAAAAATGGATAAAATAATTGAAGAAGATATGACATCATTTGAATTTTATAGAACTCTAATAGACTTTGAAAATAAAATATTAAAACTAAAAGAAAATTCAAAAAAAATGAGCAATGAAAAAGAATACGAATTTGAGATTGAAAAAATCGAAGATATTAATGTGAAATTATCTGGAGAAATAAAATATTATAACGATGTAGTAGCTTCATACATGAAAATATATTCAAGATTTCCTGGAAATATAGTTTCAAAGATAACAAGATTAAAAGAAGAAAGATATTTTGATAACAGAGATTTATATGACGATATTGAAAAAGATTTTAAAATATAAAAACTCACTAATT
>CAYRXC010000033.1:0-9285 GCA_964428195.1 uncultured Muribaculaceae bacterium
TTGTGAGTTGATTATGACTAAACGCATAACTTCCTATACTTGTTACGCTATTTGGAATTGTTATACTTGTTAGTGTATTATATGCAAAAGCAAAATCTCCTATGCTTGTTACACTATCTGGAATTATCAAACTTGTTAGTTCATTATTATAAAAAGCATGGTCTTCTATTGTTGTTACGCTATTTCCAATAATTATACTTATTAAGTTACACTCACTTAACGCAAAAGATCCTATATTTATTACACCATTTGGGATAGTTACATTTTCTTTTTTTGCGCCTCCATACCCAATAATTTTAGATGCATTTATACTTCCATCTGAATTTCTATCATAGATAAAAGCTTGATTATCAGGAAGTAGATTGTTATTAAAAGCACCTTTTCCAACACTAATTAAACCAGTCCCAATCGATATACTAGTTAACTGATTATTTGCAAAAGCACCATTTCCTAAACTTTCCACTCCATTTCCTATTGTTGCACTGATTAGTTGATTATCTTGAAAAGCATAATCTCCTATACTTATTACACTATCTGGAATTATTATATTAGTTAATTGATTACCCGCAAAAGCAGAATCACTTATAGTAATAATACTATTGCCCATTTTCAAGTAATTAATACTGTTGTAAGCAAAAGCATATTCTCCAATCTCTTTAACTGTGTTTGGAATAACTACACTTTTAATAGGGTAAACATCAAAATATTCATAATAAAACGCTCTTGATCCAATTTCTATAACAGTTTTTCCGTCCAATGTACTAGGAATAACTACATCAAGTGGGCAAGAAGAAGTGTCATAGTCATAAATATAAGTCTCCGTTGAATTAATATACCCTGTTGAAAAACAAGAATCTGGAATTGGAGGTGCATCAAGTGTTAAGTATTTCCAAGTACAATTCAGACAATTTGCTGAATAAGTTCCACCCAAACTTCCATAATACTCGACATATGATTGAAAAAAAGTCTCAGAAATCGAGTATTCTGTAATAAATACATTTTCTGGAATTGTTAAGCCTTTAATATCAGAAGCAACAAATACGTTATCTTCTATTGATGTAACACTATCTGGAATAACTACATCTTTATTAGCTCCCCCATAACTAACCAAAAAGCTTTTGTTTTCGGTGCCATCTGGATTTCGCCCAAAAATGAGTGCCTTATTATCTGGAAGGTGATTTTTATTAAAAGCTCCTATTCCAATTGATGTAACACTAGAAGGTATATCTAGATCTGTTAGTTCATTATATATGAACGCATAATTTCCAATACTAATTAATGATGATGGTAACACTATTTCTGTTAAATCATTTTTTGCAAAAGCATAATCTCCAATATACTTAATAGTATTTGGAAGTATTACGCTTTTTATTATATTTTGGCCTTTTTTTAGTTCCACATATTCTCTATAAGCTAATTCAGAAGTTTTTTTATGTTCTAAGCTATTATCATTAAAAACTAACAAATTATCAACACTATTTTTTTTATCTTTCATAGATGAATAATGAATTGTATTATCAAAAGCATGAGATTCAATTGATGTTACGGGCAAGCCATCTATTTTTTCAGGAATAACTATATCAGCAGTACAATCATTATCCCAATAATTATAATAAGAATAATTAGTTGAATATATTACTATTTCTCCTTCAGGATACTCATAATAACCAAAGCAATAACTCGGAGTTTCTTCTACTACTTCACAATTTTCTACATCTTTTGTAATTATTATCTCTTCACTAAATGTTTTTTTTGTAGCACACCATTTATCATTATGAACTGCTAATGAAACTAAACTTTCATTATTAATTCGAATTGACCCACTGTCAGGAAGCTTCCCATTAACATATAAGGATTCTCCCACAAAAACTCCATCTTCAATAATGTAATGTTTTTCTCCGTTCATACCTTCTTGAATATGCTGATTTAATGCTTCTTTTACAAGATTTTCTCCTGTTATTCTGAAAGATTCTTTATCAGACGCTTCTACTGCACCCAATATTCTAGGAACAGCGATAACAAGTATGACTGTTAAAACAACTATAACAGCCAACAATTCAATCATAGTAAATGCTCTTTTATTATTTTTTTTAATCATACATTCTCCTATATTATAAAAATATTATACCACAAAAAAATAATTTATTTTAAAAATTATTTTCTTAAATTTTCAGAATTCATTTCTAAATCAATAGTTAAAGTCCTTATTCTTTCCATTATTCTTCTTGCTTTTAATTTATCTGTATTGCCTTTAGTTAAAGATAAATGATTTTCTAATTCTTCCATATTAAAATTTGAAGTAAAAAATGTAGTTAATTTAGAATCCATTCTAAATTGAAGAATAGTTCCTAATACTTCATCTCTTGCCCAAGGTGAAAGGTTTTCAGCACCAATATCATCTATAAGTAATAATGGAACTTTTTTAATCATTTCAAATTTTTCTTTAAAATCATCATCAAACGAAGCTTTTAAATCTCTCAATAATTCAGGGAAATGAACAGCAGCACTTTTTATATCTTTTTTTGATAACTCATTGAAAGCTGCAACTATCAAGTATGTTTTTCCACATCCAAAATTCCCATGTAAAAATAAGCCTTTTGAAGGATTCTTAATATCATAAGTTTTAACAAAATTTTGCAACCATAAAATAGTCTCTTTTCTATTTTTATCAGAAGTAAATATATCTTTCATTCTTGCTTTTGCTATTGCTTCTGGAATATCAAATAAATATATATTTTTATTTTTTTCTTTTACTTCTGATTCTTTATATTTACATGCTTGATAGTAAAAAGAAAGATTATCTTGATTAATTTTATGATTTAAATAAAAACCATTTAATTCATTTTTACAATACTCTAAACCTTTACAATCCTTACAATTATTCGATTCTAAAACACAAGTTTCTAATCTTGAAGTATATTTCATCAATATTTCATGTGTTAATTTTATTGAAGAAATATATCTTTCAAAATCTTTATTACTCATTGCTTTTCTGTACTCATTTTCCAGTTTTTTAGTATCAAATTTTGTAAAAAATTTAGTATCTTTTATGTTCTTCATAACAACTCCTATTCGAATTCTTTAAGCATTTCCTTTAATTCTTGTTCCTCTTCTTTTGACATATTACTTTTTTCTATTTTTTTATCATACCAATTTGGTAAATTATCTATTTTAGTTTTTTCTGTAGTATCTTTACTATTTTTGTTTTTATTAAATTCTTTTTTAGCTTGCTTCATAGCATCTTCAGCATTATTAATACCTAACATCTTCCATTGACTAGCTATAGCTTCTACATAGTTGTTGTTTAGCTTCTTGTCGTTTGTTCTAAGTACATAATCTACTAATACATTTATTACACCCGGTTCTAATTCTTGATCTACCATTAAACTTTCAAGCAATGTTATATCTCTTTTTGTTGGTTTAGCTCCTTTATATCTCGACTTTAAAAAATCATAAGGAGATACATTTTCAAAGCAATTGATCAATTCTTCTCTTGAACCAATAGGCTTCTTATCTTGAACATTATTTTTGGATGCATAAATCAATGTAGGATTCTTACCTTTGTTTTCAAATAAATAATAATTCTTAGAGTTCTTTTTTAACTCGGTTTCACTTATTTCTCCCTTATCATTTAAGGAATTAATTATTATATTTACCATAGTCATATTATCATAATTATATAGATATGCTAACTTATTTATTAATTTTTTTAGTTTTTCAGATAATACATTTTCTCCCATTGCTCTTTTTAAAGAAGACTCTATGAACTCATAATCAACAAAATTATCGATGATTATATCCAACTTATCTTTCTTTTTTATGTCTTTTACAGTAACATCTTCAATTTCTTTTGAAGTCATTCTGTACAAATCACTAAATTTAGTACTTACATTATCAAACCCTTCAAAATTAATTTTAGGATTTTTAAAATAACTTATTATAGAATCATACTCTTTCTTTCCAACTGAAGAGAATAAAGAAAAAGATAGTATTGGATTATTGAAAAATTCCGATGGATTAAGAGGAGAAAATAATTCATAAACATAATTATTTATATCTCCACTTTTATAATAAGTTTTTATTAAACCTAAGGCTTCTAATTTTTTTCTTGAAGATACTATTTCATCTAAATTTAATTTTGTATAACTCATCAAGTGATGATGAGTATACTCATTACTTACTACTTCTCCTCTATTCAAGTCTGACCACAAAGAAAAATATAAATTGATTGCTGATCCTCCAATAATTGGTTGGTAAAGAATATTTAATATTCTTCTATCAGAATCATTTAGCATTGCTTTGTTTATTACAACATAAGAATCAACTGGAAATATAGATACAAATTTCATAATATCACCATCTTTTTTATATTATATCATTTTTTTACAATAAAAAAACCTAATATATTATTTAGGTCTTTTTGTTAATTGATTTTACCTTGTGCTCAAAAGAAAATTCCATAACCCCCCTAATTATAAGAAAGATTATATTACTTTAAGGTAGTCTTTTTATTCCTTCATTGCACAATTGCTCTATAACTCGACATTGTTCTGCTTTCTTTGCTATTTCTTCTTTCATTACTCTGTAATAATTTGCAATTTTATTTAATCCTTCTTTTCTATCTCTTAAATATTCTACTCTATCACTTTCAAGTTTTGAAAAATCTATATTTCTTCTTAATTCTTCATAAATGAAAGGATAATGTTTCAAAACAAATTTTACTACATTTTTATCTTCTATATCAACACATTCTTCTAACCCACAAAAGAAATGATCTTTTGTTTCTTTGTATAAAGGATTATTTAATACTACTATTTCCTTGCTTTCAATCAATCTCAATATTTCTTCTTCGCTATATTTCTTATGAGTATCAAGATCAAAATCATTTCTATAATTTACAAAACATAATATTGGTCTGAAATTAGAGCCATCTCTGATGTATACATTTATTATTCCTTTTTTTGAATCTTTTCCTAGAATTTTGTCAATATATTCATTTTGTTTTTGCATTGAAATAGAAGGCTTATATATATGACTATAATGTTCTAAATAATGTTCAATATTCGTTTTATTTTGTCTTAATGATTCAAAAACACGCATTTCAAGACTCATTTGCATTGTAATACAAACAATTAAATTCAATCTATTATCTGCTTTAAATTTTTCGTCGTCGTTTATTACTGCTTTATTAAATTTTGTAATAGTAATAGGTCCTATGCTTTCTTCAATAATAGCACTTGGATCTTCAATATCATTAATCATTTCAATTATCGAATCCATGTCCAACTTTTTTAATATACTTTTCATTTTCCCCCCTAATTAATACTATAATTCTACATTGTGATATATTTCTTTTACATCTTCAACGTTATCTAGCATCTCGATTAATTTGTTGAATTGCTCTAATTCATCACCCTCTAATTTTATTTTTTCTTTAGGGAGTGTGGTTAATTCATCAAGTTCAAATATCAATCCTTCATTATATTTTAACATTGCAGATTTAATTTTGAAATAATCTTGTGGTAAACCATACAATGTAATTACTCCGTCCTCTTCTTCTATGTCTGCATTAACATCACCATCTAATAGAGCTTCTATTACTTCATCTTCAGTTAACCCTTTAAAAGATAATATTGCTAAATCTTCATATAGATAAGATACGGAATTTAATGCTCCTAATTTGCATTTGGTTTTTGAAAATACTGTTCTGATATCACTTATTGTCCTATTAACATTATCTGTTAGGCAATCTATTAATACTGTCGAACTTCCTGGCCCAAATCCTTCATATCTATATTTTTCATATGATTCATCGATTCCGCTTTTAACTTTGTCTATTGCTCTTTTAATAATATCACTTGGGATTTGATCTTTTTTAGCTTTATCGATTAATCTTTTTAATGATGGATTAGCATCAGGATCAGTAGATTTTTTTGCTTCATTATAAACTTCTTTTGCATACATAGTATATAGTTTTGCTTTTGCTGCTCCAGTCTTTTGGATTGAAGCCTTTCTGACTTCATAAGCTCTTCCCATTTTATTCCTCTTTTCTAAAAAAATAAGCTATATAGAAACCTTTCGGTTTATATTATATAACTTAGTTTTTATTTGTCAATATTTTATAATATTTCTTCCTTTTCATACCAGCATTTTTCAATATCTGTATTTTGACTATATGGAAGCGGATCTGGTAAATCAAGTTTTAACAATAGCGGAATTTTGAAAGCACTTCCAAATGCCATACAATTTCCGGGTTGTAATACTTTAAATTTATCTATTATCTCTTCTGAAATACTTGGTATCATCTCTTTTACATATCTTAAGTCCTTTGGATGTTGCATTCTAAATACTAAGAAGTTAGTACACTGTGATAATGCTGTTTCACTTATTTCAGAAGGTCTTTGAGATATCATTCCCAAAATTACTCCATATTTTCTTCCTTCTTTTGTAATTCTTTCAAATATATTATATCCAATTATATTTATATCATTATCATTTTGAACATATCTATGAGCTTCTTCTAATATTATATGGAAAGGATTAGATGCTCTTTCATCTAGTAAAGCAGCATATTCAAATAACATCTTAGACATTATTTTTACCAATACTTTTGCAAATCTATCGTCTATGTAATTAATATTAAAATTGACAATTTGTGCTTTTCTTCCTTCTCTAGTATATGTTAAAGTTTTTACATAATCATTTTTAGTAATAAAATTCTCATATTTAAAATACTCTCCCTTAATACCATTAACCAATGCATGAATTCTTACTCTCAATTTATTAGCGTCCTCATATACTTTATCACTTTGTAGCATTCCTTCTGAAATTAATGCAAAATCAAAAGCATTCTTTAAATCACTAAGCGTATATGTATATGTACCATCTGGAACCTTTAATTCCAATCCGTCTTGCTTAAAGCTCTTAATAAAATCAGATACTAATTGAATTTCTTGTATTTTCCCATCTTTATCTATAATCAAACATTGTCTTAAGGTCCTTGTCCATCCTGGAACAGTAACTTTGCTTTCTAAGCTTAAGTCTTTAGTATTAAATGATGTTAATACCGCAAATATTTGATCTCTTATTTGCATTGGTGTTCCACCACTATATAATATTTCTTCTAATGCTCTAGCTATAATATCATTCTTATATTGAATAACCTCTTCTTCAGCTTTAGAAAAAACACTTACTAATTTTAAAGCTTTTTCTATCATTGGAAGTTGAGTTACTGTTTCTGATTCCAATAGTAATGCATAATCATCTACATCTAAAAGCCAAGGTGGTATTCTTAACAATTCCGTTCTAGCATCATCAAAAGTTGATACTTTAGTTGTATATAATTTAAAAGCAGTATTATAGTTTCTATTTAAAAATCCAAATGCAGTTCCATACTCTCCATAAGCATCAAATACTATTAAATTTGAGTTTATTGGCAATGAGCTTGGATTAACATATAAGTTTTGAACTAACCTTGCTAACCCATAAGATTTACCACTACCAGTATTACCCAAAATAGTAAAATGATTATTAAAAAATGAATCCACTAATATATTAACTTTAAATCCAGAATATTGAGGTAGAGTACCCACTGAAAATCTCTTACCATTTATATTAGTATTTATAACCAAATCTAATTCTTGAAGTGAAATAATTCTACACTCAGCTCCAAAGAAAGGTTTTTTTGATATTCCTGGAACAAAACTATCATTGATCATTTCTCCAATCAAAACAATAGATGCTGTATCTAAAGTAATTGAAGAAACTTCTCCAATTGTTTTTCTATCTGGTAAATCAAATACAACATGAAAATTAACAAGATTTTTCTTTTGTTCCTCTTCAATATTTAATTCAACTTCTACGTCTACATCTGATATACTTATTATTTTTCCTACCATTTTATCCTCTTACTCTTCAACTTCAAATATAAAATTATAATCTCTATTATATCTTCTTTTAAACATTTGATTATAGCCTTTATTCTTTGAGAAAAATATATTAGTTGCCAATTCAGAATACTTAATACCTTTAGATATAGATTTATCTAATTCCTTAGCTACCCCTCTATTTAGAGCTATCAATAATTGATTGTCTTCTGCTTTTCTTGACCTTCTATATATTTTTTCAAAATAATTATCAAGATTAAATACTTTTAAATATATTGCTAATTTTGCTAAACTATCCGAATCCATTTCATGAAGTTTATTATCATCTTTTTTCACATAATTAATAAATGCTTTCCATTTTCTAAATTCTATATTAGAATCTCTTGTTCTCTTTTGAAAGGTATTAGAGTATATTATAAAAGCTATAGTTAATACAACAATCAATATTGAAATAAAATAATTTTGTACAAATACAGCATTATATATACCAAGAAAAAAAGATATAATAAAAAACATTATTAGATCATTCAATATGCTTCCTTTACTTTCAAAAATGTTTGATTGAGCAGTATCTACCTCAACAATATTTGACCACTCATGAAAACAATGTGAAAAATAACCAGAATTCTTTTTTGATTGCTCTTGAATAGTTTTTAAAGATACCTCATAGTCATTTCCCAAATAATGAAACAACCACTTAATCAAATAATATTCTCCTTTTGAAAGTACTACATTTCTCTTACTATTATTAACAAATATATAGTCATCCTTTTCTTTAGTTAATGCTATTCTTACGATGTTTCTTCTAATTAATTCAAAAATAGATGCAACAAAGTATCTTTCTTTAGCTTCTCCAGTAAACATTATACCTATCAACTCTGGAGGTTTATCACTAGGAAGGTCTTCAAAATATTTATCTTTAAAATCAGATTCGTATTCTTTATCTTTGTTTAAATATAAATATAAAAATATTATTAAAGAAATAATAAACCAAAACACATCAAGAGCATAAAAAGTTGGGATAAGTAACACTTCTCCTAATATAAAGGGGAAAATTAAAAACAATAAAATACCTATTAGTTTCATATGCCCACCCCTATGATAAAATAATTATAACATGTCACATAGAATATGTAAAATAAAAACTAAATATCAATTATTTAGTTTTATTTAATTCTTTTCTTTTATTGCAACATTAAAAAAATCTTTTAAAGAGAATTATAATATAATGTCTATTATAATACTTACTATGATTGTTTGGTCCAAGTACCATATTGATTTGTTGCTGTATATGTCCCCGCTTGTTTAGAAGGATTATATGCATCATAAAATGAAGGTGACACAGTAGATGTTTGAATACTAACGTCAGTTCCTATTGTTACACTTGTTAGTTGATTAC
>CAYRXC010000034.1:0-7023 GCA_964428195.1 uncultured Muribaculaceae bacterium
ATTATACGAGTTATTCCCCGCAACAATTCTTATATTTTTTACCAGAACAACATGGGAAGTTTTTTTCACCTTTTTAGCAATAATTTTCACTTTTCTTGCAATAATGTTCATTTTTAATTTTATCATTTTAATTACTTATCTAAAAACTTATCTAAATATAAGCTATAAATTGTAATTTGTTATCTTGTTAGTCTTTTTACTTTCATTGTCATTGGATAAAACTTTAAACCATTAATACATTGAAGATCATCAGTGCACTCAAATCCTAAATGTTCATAAACTTCTTTGGCATAAGGTGACGAATTTACCGTAAAATAATTTTTATCATTTTCTTCTAATACTTTTTCAAATAATTTTCTTCCTATACCTTTTCTATGGTGCTTACCATCTACAAAAAATAATGCAATATGACTTTTATCTTTTGTTGCTATTAAGCCTAACAATTCATCTGCTTCATACGCCCCATAAAATTCTCGAGCTGACAACCATTGTTCATCATCAATAGTTTTCTTGAATTCATCTATTCCTTCTTGACTATAATCTGGTGCTTCGTATTCTAAAAAAGTTTTCCATGTCAATTCTAATGCTTTATCCATTTTTTCTAAATCTATTTTTTTAATTTCCATAATTTACCTCCTACTTAACAAATTACTATTTATCTTTCTTCATTATTATATAATAAAAGGAGCAAAAATCATATATTTTGCTCCAAAAACTTATCTAAAACTTATCTAAATTGTTTTTTTAGTGTTTTTCACCATTTTCAAAAGCCGCGCAAACCCTTATAAATACTACTATTTCCCACAGCACTGCTTATACTTGCGCCCTGACCCACATGGACAAGGATCGTTTCTTCCTACTTTTTCTTTTTTCTTAATTGGAGCTGCAGATTTGTCACCGCTTTCTGCTATTGGCTTTGCAACTTGTTCTCTTTCAATATTGTTTCTTATTTCTGCTCTAAGTAAGAACAAACATGATTCTTCATTGATTTTACTAATCATTTTATCGAATGTTTCATATCCTTCTTTTATGTATGCTTGTAAAGGATTTTCGTTAGCATATCCTCTTAATCCGATTCCTTCTTTTAAGTGTTCCATATCATTTATATGGTCCATCCACCTTGAATCAACTACTTTTAATACGATTGCTTTTTCAAATTCATTTATAACTTCTTGAGGTATTGGTTTAACTTTTTTATCGTAAAGATTCATTATTTTATCATAAATAATAGTCTTTACTTCTTCAATATCTTTATCTTTAATATCTTGTACCTTGAAAGCATTTGTTAAAACTATGTTTTTGTTTAAATGATTAACTAACTCTGAATAATAATCTATTTTTTCTTCGTTATCATTTGGTTTATAGTTTTCTGAAGAATTAATATAACTTTCAACTAGGTTTTCTATATTATCTTTAAATAATGAATTAACTTTTTCTCTTATAGATTCTGAATTTAGAATTTCATTTCTCATTGAGTAAATTATTTCTCTATGTTCATTCATTACGTTATCATATTGTAGTAATTGTTTACGAGTGTCAAAGTTATTTCCTTCAACTCTTCTTTGAGCTGATTCAACTGCATTTGAAAACATCTTGCTTCTTATTGCGGCATCACCTTGTAATCCTACAGTACTCAACATATTTTTTAATCTATCGGTTCCAAATCTTACCATTATTTCGTCTTCTAAAGAAATAAAGAATTGAGTTACACCTGGATCTCCTTGTCTTCCAGAACGACCTCTTAACTGATTATCTATACGTCTTGCTTCATGTCTTTCTGTACCTATTACACATAGACCTCCAAGTTCGACAACTCCTTTTCCAAGTTTAATATCAGTTCCACGTCCAGCCATGTTAGTTGCAATTGTAACTGAAAACTTTTCTCCCGCTTTTGCAATTATTTCAGCTTCTCTTGAGTGATTTTTAGCATTTAATACTTCATGTTTAATTCCTCTTTTATTAAGCAAAGAACTTACTAATTCACTCGTTTCAATCGCTATTGTACCAACAAGTAAAGGTTGACCTAATTTGTGTCTTCTTTCAACTTCGTTTACAATTGCATTGAATTTAGCTTTTTGTGTAGCATATAATAAATCTGCTAAATCTTCTCTTACTACTGGTTTATTAGTAGGAATTTGTATTACATACATATTATAAATATTTCTAAATTCTTCTTCTTCTGTCTTTGCAGTACCGGTCATTCCTGATAGTTTTTTATACATTCTGAATAGATTTTGGAAGGTAATTGTTGCTAATGTTTTTGTTTCATCTTGAACTTTTACTCCTTCTTTTGCTTCTATTGCTTGATGCAATCCTTCACTGTAAGCTCTTCCTTTCATCAGTCTTCCTGTAAATTGATCTACGATAACTATTTCTCCATTATCTACAACATAATCGACATCTCTTTGCATTAAATAATTTGCTCTTAATGCTTGATTAATATGATGTATCAATCCCGAATTATTAATATCATAAATATTATCTAATTTAAAATACTTAGAAGCTTTTTCATTTCCAAGGTCATTTAATACTATGCTATTAGATTTTTCTTCTATAGTATAGTCAGAATCTTTTTTTAGAGTTTTAACAAATGAATCTGCAGACATATATAGATTCATTGATTTCATTGCACCACCAGAAATAATAAGCGGAGTTCTAGCTTCGTCTATTAACATAGAGTCAACCTCATCTAGTATTGCATAATTTAGTCCTCTTTGAACTCTGTTTTTTGATACTACTATCATATTATCTCTCAAATAATCAAATCCTAATTCATTATTAGTAGTATATAAAATATCTTTTTCATATGCTTCTTTTTTTTCTGATGGAGACATTTCTCTCAGATTTACTCCAACAGATAGTCCCAACATTTCAAATATTTTACCCATCCACTCAGCATTTCTTGAAGTCAAATATTCATTTACTGTTATTACATGAACTCCTTGAGAGGTAAGAGCATTTAAATATGCAGGCATAACTGTAGTCAAGGTTTTTCCTTCACCAGTCTTCATTTCTGCAATATTACCAAAGTGAATTGCAATAGCTCCCAGAAGCTGACAAAAGAAAGGTTTTTCTCCTATTGCTCTAAATGAAGCTTCTCTTGCATTTGCAAATGCTTCCGGTAATAAATCTTCTAAACTCTCTCCTTTTTGATATCTTTCTTTTAATTCAATTGTTTTTTCTTTAATTTTTTTATCACTAAATTTCTTATATTCTTCATCGTAAGAATCAACCATATTTGCTAATTTTTCGAATCTATTTAATTCTTTATATTCATGATCAAAAATACTTTTAATAATGTTCATATTTCACCTCGCTAACCTATTGTACCAAAAAAACAGTAATAATTAAACTAATTTGTCTACATATCTTTTAAAACTTTTCCCTCTTTCTTCAAAGTTTTTAAATTGATCCCAAGATGCTGATGCAGGACTAAATAAAATAACATCTCCTTCTTTTGATAATCTAAAAGCTTCTTTTGTTGCATCTTTTAAATTATTTAGTAACATACAATCAATATTCATTTTATCCATATCTTCTTTTATCTTATACTTGTTTTCTCCGTATGCTACAACATATTTAACATTCTTTAAATATTCTTTTAGTTCTAAAAAGCTTTGTCCTCTATCTAATCCTCCTAACATTAATATGATAGGATCATTAAAAGTTTTTAAAGCAGTCTGAGTAGATACGTTATTTGTGGATTTTGAATCGTTGTATATTTTTCTTTTATTAATTTCTTTAACAAATTCTATTCTATGTTCTGCTCCTTTAAATTCTTTTAAAGTATTAATAATATCTGAATTTGTAATATTAAATATTTTAGCAACAATTATTGATGCCATTACATTTTCATAGTTATGTGCCCCTTTTATTGTAATATCACTTATATTAACAATTTTTTCTTCATTAAAATATATACTATTATCTTTTATATAACAGTTTTTCTTGTATTTATTTGAAAAATAATATTTTGTTGATTCTATATCATTTGTAATATCTAAAGAGTCTTTATTTTCGTAATTAATTATTGCTATATCATCTTTTGTATGATGAGCAAATATTTTCTTTTTTATTGTCTTATAATTATCGTAATTACCTACGTGATCTAGATGTGCTTCATATAGATTTGTTAACACCGATATATTAGTTTTAAACTTATTCAAATTAAGAAGTTGTTGAACGGATACCTCCATTACAACTATATCTCCACTTTTAATCTTTCTTACAAACGAGGATAAAGGAAACCCAATATTTCCGGTTAAATGAATGTTATTATATTTTCTTTTTAACATTTCATAAATAATTAAAGTTGTAGTTGTTTTTCCATTACTACCCGTTATACCAATAAGTGTAATATCTTTAGGCATCAATATGTATGCCAATTCAACTTCATTTATTACTGGAACATTTAGTTTCTTTGCTAATACTACGTATTTATGATCGTCTTTAATCCCCGGATTTTTAATCAAGTAATCGATAGCTTCATTCATTAAGTCATCTGGGTGATCACCCAATACAATCTTAATTCCTTTACTAACTAATTTATCTATATGTTTAGAGTTTTGTTTTTCATTTTTATCGCTTACAGTTATGTTGTTAGTGTACTTTGAAAGTAGTAGAGCAGCCTCATACCCACTTTTTGCCATTCCTAATATCAAAATTTTTTTATCTTTGAACATAGTAACCTCCTATATAATTATATATTAAATAGTGTAAAATCGTTTGATAATTTTTATACATCATTGTTTTTTTGCTATAATAGTATTATCATTAATAAAAGAATAGGAAGATATTTATGAGAATAATTGAGATTACTCAAAGACAATTTGATGAATACGCTATTACACATAGAAATAGAATATACTATCAAACTTCTCAATATGGAGTTTTTATGTCTAGAAACGGATATAAAGACACATATATTGCAATGTTAGATTTTGACGGCAAAATAGTTGCTGCAGCTTTAATATTGGTACAAAGAGTACTTCCAAATTACAAAATAGCATATTCTCCAAGAGGATTTTTAATAGATTTTTATAATTTTGATTTAGTTGGAAAATTTGTATCTTTGTTAAAAGATTATTTAAAAAGCAAGAAGATTATTTCATTGAAAATAGATCCTCCAATAGAATATGTAAAAAGAGACAAAGAAGGTACTCCTTTGCCGCAATCAGCAAATAATATAAATATAATTAACTTTCTTGGAAGTGTTGGTTTTGTTCACAGTGGTTTTAATTTATACTTTGAAAATACTCTTCCAAGATGGGGATCCGTAATAGAAGTTACTGGAGATCCAAACAACCAAGAGTATGATTATGATTACAAAACAAAAGAATTTATCAAAGATGCCGAAAGAAAAGGAATAATTGTATATAAAGGAACAAGAGATGATGTTAAAACGTTTTATGATCTTATTCCAAAAAATAAAAAAATTAATTATTATTACAAACTTGTTAATATATTTTCAAATTTTGATATGATAGATTTATTTTTTACAAAAGTATCACCAGAATTACTTTTAAAAAATAGTAGAGCAATGTACGAAAAAGAACTAGTAAATAATTCGAACATTAATCAAGAATTATTGAACTCAAATAACAGAGCTGAACTATTAAGCAAAAAAATGGAATCCGATAAGTTGTTAGGAACATACAAGAAAGAAGTTGTATTAGCTACTCAATTATTTGATTCAAAGACTAGCGTCATTCTATCGACAAGTGCCGTAATAAAGTATGGAGACGAGGTTTTCTTTTTAGCTTCTGGAATTGATGAAAAATATAAAGATTTTGGTGCAGATTATTTATTAACAAGGGTTTTGATTGAAGGATTTACAAAATCGGGTTTTAGAAAATTTCATTTGCATGGAATAACAGGTGATTTCAATCCGAGAAGTAAATACTACAAAAACTTTGAATACAATAAGGGATTCAATGCAACTGTTGTAGAATATATCGGGGAATTTGATTTAATAATGAGCCCTTTAAAATATTCAATATATAAATATTTTCATAAATATAGTCAAAAAAAATAAAGCAGATATTTCTATCTGCTTTTTTTATTATTTAATTACTTTTGTAACTAATCCTGCTCCAACTGTATGTCCACCTTCACGAATTGAGAAATTTGTTCCATTTTCAATTGCAATCGGATGTATCAATTCAACAGTCATAGATACTTTGTCTCCAGGCATAACCATTTCAACACCACTTGGTAATTCTACAACTCCTGTTACATCAGTAGTTCTAAAATAGAATTGTGGTCTATAGTTATTCATAAATGGAGTATGACGTCCACCTTCTTCTTTGCTTAATACGTATACTTCAGCTTCGAATTTAACATGAGGAGTAACTGTTCCTGGTTTAGCAAGAACTTGTCCTCTTTCAACTTCTTCTCTAGTAGTTCCACGTAATAATATTCCAGCATTATCTCCAGCTTGAGCTGAATCTAATTGTTTACGGAACATTTCTATTCCTGTAACTACAGTCTTCTTAGTATCTTTTAATCCTACTATTTCAACTTCTTCATTAAGCTTTAATTCTCCACGTTCTACACGTCCAGTTACTACTGTTCCACGTCCTGTAATTGTGAATACATCTTCAATTGACATTAAGAATGGTTTTGAAGTATCTCTCTCAGGAGTAGGAATCCATTCATCTACTGCCTTCATTAATTCTAATATTACTTCTTCTTGTTTAGCATCGCCTTCAAGAGCTTTTAATGCAGATCCACGAAGTACTGGAGTATTGTCTCCATCAAAGTTATATGAAGTTAGTAATTCTCTTACTTCCATTTCAACTAAATCAAGTAATTCAGCATCTTCAACCATATCGCATTTATTCATGAATACTACCATTCTAGGTACTCCTACTTGACGAGCAAGTAATATGTGTTCACGAGTTTGAGCCATTGGTCCATCTGTTGCTGCAATAACTAATATTGCTCCATCCATTTGAGCAGCACCAGTAATCATGTTTTTAATATAGTCAGCATGTCCTGGACAATCAACGTGTGCATAATGTC
>CAYRXC010000035.1:0-6284 GCA_964428195.1 uncultured Muribaculaceae bacterium
CCAAATTTGGTTTTTCATCTGTTTTAACTTCATAATAATATATTTCAATTTTTTTATTATTACCTATTTTAGGCCAATCTTTATAATAACCAATTGCACAAGCAAAAGCGTCTATTTTTTTTAAGTTCAAATTAATTCCAGTTTCTTCAATTATTTCTCTATTGATTGTGTCAATTAATTCCTCATCTGCTTCTTGAGTGCCACCAGGAAATTGATACTCATTATTTGAATATCCTAACAATAATTCGTTTTTTGAATTTACTAATAAAATTTTTACCTTTCTCACTAATTCTGTCATATCTTCTTCTTTAAGATTATTGACATTTTTTATTATTTTTTTCATACAATTTTCCTCCGATTCTTAATTTATATATAATCTTTTAAATACTTTCAATTGATTTTTTTATTTTTCCAAAAATATATTTTGGAGATTTAACAATTCATCTGTTTCTATTAATATTTCTTTTATTGAACACCCTTATTTTTTTTCTTAATTAATGCTTTATTACAAGATTTTTTTGTTAGTTTATTAAATTGTTCAACTAGTTCTACTGGAGAATACAATTTTGAATCTAATTCAACTTCCTCTACCCCTGGAATGTTACAAACATTAATCCATTCTTTTCTCTCAGCAGTTGTTTGTAATTCAACATCTTCCAAAGAAACTGCTCTTAATTCTCTTTTTCCTTCTTTATTTCTATTAATTGCTCTTTCCAATAGCGTGTTACTTGGACAATAGATATGAACAGCTATAACTCTAATATCCGAATCTAATAGTCTATTAATTAAACTAGAAGATATAGTTGGAACATATTTTTGATAAATGTTAGCTCCTGAATTATCAGTTTTAAAATTTCTATCCATTTGAAGTGCATAATGAATGTCTGAAATTACATAATCATTATTTTGACAAACCTTTAAAAACCAATCATCTGCATTTTGAGAATCAACATATTTAAAAGTATCTTCTTTTGGAATATTTTTTGATTCAGCACAATCAAAAAATGCTTTTACTCTTCTGTATTTCAAACTTCCTTCAACATCACTATTCAATAAATTTGTGAATGTGCTTTTTCCACTTGCAGATGCTCCACCAACTAATACTAACGTCTTCATTTCTTCACCTCATTATATTTTAGTTAAAATTCTATATCATTCAAATCGTCACATAATTATAAATTATTTTAATTAATAGATTCCAAATATTCTGCAACTCCATCATCGTCATTACTTTTTATTACAATATCTGCATGAGCTTTTATATCATTGTTTGAATTATTAACTGCAACACTTATGCCCGCTATTTCAAACATTGGAATATCATTATAATCATTTCCTATTGCTATTGTATTTTTGATTGGAATATTTAAATATTTTGATAATATTAGTAACGCTTGTCCTTTTGATGAATTACTATTTATTACACTAAACCACTGTTCTTTTTCATGTGAATTAGAAAAATTATTTATTGTTAATCCTATTTCTATTGTATGTTTTTTAAACTCTTCTATTTTGTCTCTATCATTATCTAAAATCATACATTGTTTCACTTTGTTTTCTTCAAAGAATTTATACATATCTATTTCATTTGATAATAACTTTTGTTTGTCATTTCTAATAAAATGAGTTGCATATTCGGTTTCATCTACAACAAATATTATTCTAATATTATTTTCTTTTGCATAATTATATAATTCTATACAATTATTTTTTTCAATATAAGCCGCAAATACTAATTCTTTTTTATAATTATCATATATTTCTGTTCCATTTGATGATATATATATTTGGCTTGCTAGTGATTCATCTGCTATTTTTTTTGTATGATAACGTGGTCTTGCAGTACATATTACTACATAATTTCCTTGATCAACAAGTTTTGATATGATATTTTTTGTTCTATCTGAGATAGTTCCATCATCATGTCTAAGTGTACCATCACTATCAATCGCAATCAAATATTTCAAAATAAATCACCCCAATTCAATTAATTTTCTACTTCAGTAAATTTACTATCTTTATATTCTTTAAATATTTCTAACATTTCAGGAACAATTACTTCGTTCTTTGGATTGTCGGGGATACTATCTACTAGAATTTTTTCAACATCATCTAAACTAATATAACGTAGTTCAAAATTATTTTTTCTTTCTCCCTCATCATAATTTGTATTCTCTAAATTATATTTTTCATCAGTATTAACTTCAAAAAAATAAATTTCAGAACATCTATTTACACCTTCAGATGGCCAATCCTTATTATAATATCTTATTGCAAAGAATGGATTAGCTTCTGTTATATCAAGTTCAATTCCAGTTTCCTCTTGAACTTCCCTTTTTAAACAATCTACTAACGTTTCTCCTTCTTCTAAATGTCCTCCAGGAAATTGGTATGTTTTATTACAATACCCTAATAACACTTCATTTTTTGAATTAACTATTAAAGCTTTTGTTCTTGTTACAGTTTCTGTTATATCTTCTAGAGTTAAATTCTTATGATTATGTAATATTTCTCTCATAATTTTCTCCTTCATTATTTCAATTAAATTATATCATCAATAATCTCAAAAATAAATATTTTGGCATTATTTCATTAGTGCTTTGCTTTTTTCAAATAGTACATCTTTATATAGTTGATGTGATGGATATACTAGCATCCATCTTAAAGCATTAGCACAATTATATGTTAATACTTTTTCATTAAAGTTCTTATTACATACCACTTCTGGATAGGTTTCTCTAAAGTATCCCATTATGTCTTTATAATCTTCTGGATTAATTTGTTTTTTATTACCTTTTTGAATAAGACCATTTGGATCTTGACACATACGATTAATAGAATCAAATTCTTTTTCGATTGGAGAAATAGAACTAAATTCATAATCGAGTAATTTTATTTGTTCTCTATTATAAATAATATTATTAAAATGAATATCTCCATGTACAAAACAAAATTCAGAATCTATTATGTAATTTTCAAATACATTTGATAAGTTCAATAAATAATCTATTTCAGCAGTAGAAAGATACCCTTCGTTAGCTAATCTTTCAATATAATTTTTAATTTTTAAATTAAAATTAACAAAATAATTTGAATCAGTTCCTTTAACACTATGTAGTTTTTTCATAATATCAGTTATTTTTGATATTATCTCTTGTCTTTCTTTTATGTCTATACTTCCCCAAACGTCTACTAAATTAGTTCCTTTAACTTTTTCTAGTAATATAAATATATAAGGGAAGTTGTTTTTATTAGTATTAAATGAAATTAATTGAGGATGAAAGTCATAATTACTAGAATTGTAAAAACTTATTTCATTTAACACATTAGGTTCACCATTAGTAGTTGCACAGACTTTAAGAACATATCTATCATCTATGTTAAATAGCAAATTATTAAAACCAATGCTAATTTGTTCCATTTTACTTATTTGATCCAAACCTATATAGTTAGTTATTTTTAATAATTCTTCTTTTGATAATTTATTCATTGATTACCCCCTAAATTGTTTTTGTACAATTTTTTTAAATGTCCTTTATTATACGGTAATATTTTTATTAATTCAAGATAATCATCTGGTGTATTAATATTAATAAACAAATCATCTATGCGATAAAACCTAGGTATTTCTTGTTTGTTATATAAAACGCCATCAAAAGCGTGATATATAGTCTTTGTTTTATCAGTAAAAGAGTCGATTTGCCTTTTAAATAAATCATAATCTATTACCTTTATAGCAATAATTGCCTTACTATTTCCATAAAACATAACATCATTTACTTCTGAATTCACTATTGTACTAATACATTTATCTAAATAAAAAGTATCTCCATACAAAAAAGTAGTTTCTTTATTCAAGTAGTCAAAAGCATATTGGTTATGATACATATTTGGATAATCAGATTCAATTCTAGGAATGTCAGTAATTTCATGCCTTGAATCATGTGATGAAATCAATATATTATTACAATTGTTCTCTCTTAATAATCTTACTGTTCTTTCAAGTAATGATTCATCTATTATTTTAATTGACTGCTTTGAATCACCATTATAATTATTCCATCTTATCCCTTTTCCATCAGACATAATTATATATTGCATAGAGTTCCACCCCTCTTTTGCTATTTCCTAGTTAATTTTTTTACTTTATCTGTAGATAATTCTCTAATATCATCTATATTTAATGCCCCTAATTTATCTCCAAGACACCATGTTCTATCATTATAAAAATCTTTATACAAATATATTTGACCATCTACATATTCCCCTATTTCATATCCGGGTTTACTAATACAAGTGCATCCATAAACACTATTATCAGGAGCAATTACAACTTTTTGAACACCAGCACTACATTTGAACCTATTTTCGCTTGATACAGTATCAGCACCAAAAGTTCCACTTCTTGCTACTTCTAAATCTGATATATCGTATTTTGATCTAGCTTCATGTATTTGAGTAAAAAAACTATCATAATCAGCAGGTGATAAATCTAGGTTTATTAAATTTTTAGCTCTACCCTGATTAAATATTTTATTAAACTCTATACCAGTTGCACCTAGAGAGTATGCAGAATCACACATTTTTGAAATACCACCCACATTTTTATTTGTTATTGTTGTCATAAGTACAGTTTTCATATTATTTTTTCGAAGCATATTAATAACTTCATTTAACATTTCAGGAGTAATTTTATTAAAATCATTCTGAATCCCAAAATGATAAGACATATAAACAGTATCAATACCATTATCTTTCATCATATCAATTACTTCTGGTTCTTGAAATATTCTAAGCCCATTTGACATTATCCAATATTGATTTGCTATTTTATATGACTTCAAATATCCTAAATCTGTTAATACTTCGGCACCATCTATCCTAACGTGTTTTCCCTCATCGACAAATTTTTGAGTTAATTTTGCTAAATCTTCTGGATCTCTATTGCCTTTATACCCTATGTAACAATGAGTACAAGCTACATTGCACTTTGAACAAGCCATTAATATAACTCTTTTTCCTTCATATTTTTCTAATTCTCTCATACACTTTCTCTCCTCAAAGCTTTAATTTTTACTTTTTTATACCAATTTGGTACTTCTCCATTTAATTCGTTGGTAGTATTTATAAAATTATTGGTAGCAGATAATCCATGGGATAATCCTAAATTATCAGTTCTAATAGAATATTGTATATAGTCTAAACAATATAAACATCCACAAAATGTATATACTTTCCAAAATTCTTCTGGGATATTATTTTCAAAATATCCATTAACTAATCCAGTATAGTAATCATCATTATTTAGCAAACAAGAATTACTTGCCAAATCATACCAAGATAATCCATTATCACATACATCTAAGTCAATAAATACCATTTGGCCTTCTGGTCTTATCATTATATTTCCCGCATGAATATCTCCATGTACTACCGATGTAGTAACGTTTTTTAACAAATACAGATTTTTTTCCAAGTATTCAAACATCTTATTAATATCTTCATTAATGATTCCTAAGCATTGAAATTTTTTTTTTTCTTTTTTATCTTTTCTCTATATTGTTCAATTAAGTTAATATTAAATTGTGTATTTACCGAATGAAGTTTTAGTAATTCTTGACCAGATTTAATACCTAAATATAATTTTTGATCATCATTACAGTTTTCAAGTAAATCTTCTATTGTTTTTCCATCTATCCATTCTACTATCATATAAGCATTTTGTTCATTATTACATATACCAAATTCTATTGGTTCTTGAACACTAATACCACTTTCATAAAGCTTTTTAATATTGTCGAATGCATTTCTTCTTGAAACAATAAATCTTGGATCATACAATCGAAGTAGATATTGCCTACTCTCTTTTGATAATAGATATTTTTTTACTGGAGATCCACCATTAATTAAACTTTTATTTGTGGTAAAAGATCCAAATGTTGTAGTGCTATTTTCAATATTATTCATACAACACCTACTTATTTATTTCGTTTTTTATTTTTCCGTTTTCTAAAGATATTACTCTATCGGATATTTTTTTCGCAAATTCTATTTCATGAGTAACTATAATCAAAGTCATTTTAGATTTTGATATTTTTTTTATCATCTCTAATACTTCATATTTCATTTCTTGATCTAAAGAACTAGTTGGTTCATCCAACATTAATATACTTGGGTTCATAGCTAGAGTTCTAATTATAGCTACTCTCTGTTTTTGACCTCCAGACAGTTCATTTGGATAACTATTTATTTTTTCAATTAATCCCATATCTGACAACAATTTT
>CAYRXC010000036.1:0-6283 GCA_964428195.1 uncultured Muribaculaceae bacterium
GAGAATTTATTGGAAACAGTTATTTTAGATAGGAGGGATTTATATGGCTGTAAAAGTTGCAATAAACGGGTTTGGAAGAATAGGAAGGTTAGCATTCAGAAGGATGTTTGGAGATAGTGATTTTGAAATAGTTGCTATCAATGATTTGACTGCTGCTGCTACTCTGGCACATTTATTGAAATATGACACTTGTCAAGGAAGGTATAAGGAGAACTCAATTTCTTCAACAGAAACATCAATAGTTGTTGATGGAAAAGAAATTAAGGTTTATGCCGAAAAAGAACCAAACAATTTGCCTTGGAGAGATTTAGATGTTGATGTTGTGTTTGAATGCACAGGAATATTTACATCTACAGAGCAATGTAATTTGCATATTCAAGCGGGAGCAAAAAAAGTAATTTTATCTGCACCTGGAAAAGATGAGGATATGAAGACTGTAGTTTATAATGTTAACCATAACATTATTGATGGAACTGAAACAGTAATATCTGCTGCAAGTTGTACTACAAATTGCCTTGCACCAATGGCAAAAATAATTAACGATAATTTTGGAATACAATATGGATTTATGACAACAATACATGCGTATACAAATGATCAAAACACTTTAGATGCTCCTCATAAAAAGAATTTAAGAAGAGCAAGAGCTGCAGCGGAAAATATTATTCCAAATTCAACAGGAGCAGCAAAAGCTATTGGATTAGTAATTCCTGAACTTAAAGGATTATTAGATGGTGGAGCTCAAAGAGTTCCGGTTCCAGCTGGTTCTTTGACAGAGTTGACTTGTATTTTATCTAAAGAAGTAACTAAAGACGAAATAAACCAAGTTATGAAAGCTGCTGCAAATGAATCTTTGGGATATACTGAAGATGAAATAGTATCATCTGATGTAATTGGAACAACAGTCGGATCACTATTTGATGCTACTCAAACAAAAGTAATAAAAACAGAAAAAGGACAAATGGTAAAAGTTGTTTCTTGGTATGACAATGAAATGGGTTATACTTGTCAAATGATTAGATTAGCAAAATATATAATTCAAATGACTAAATAAGTAGATTTATATCTACTTTTTAATTAATTGTGTATAATATATATGGAGGTTATATGAAAAAAACAATAGTAGATTTTTCCCTAAGTGGAAGAAAGGTTATAATAAGATGTGATTTAAACGTTCCTATTGAAAACGGAGTAATTACTGATGAAACAAGGATAGTAGAAAGTTTGGAAACGATTAAGTTTGCGTCTTCCGCTCAAGCAAAGGTCATAATAATGTCTCATTTGGGAAGAGTAAAGACAGAAGAAGACAAACTTACTAATTCTCTTGAGCCAGTTGCAAAAAGACTGGGAGAACTTTTAAAAAGAGAAGTTAAATTTGTTCCACAAACAAGAGGAATGGAACTAGAAATAGCTATCAATGCACTTGAAGATGGTGATATTTTAGTTATGGAAAACACGAGATTTGAAGATTTAGATGGTGAAAAAGAAAGCAAATGTGACGAAGCTTTGTCAAAATACTGGGCATCATTAGGAGAAGTATTTATAAACGATGCTTTTGGAACTGCACATAGAAAACATGCTTCAAATGTTGGAATTGCCAGCAATTTGCCAAATGGAATTGGGTTCTTAATTAAAAAAGAATTAGATACTTTAGGAAGTGCTATTAATAATCCAAAAAGACCTTTAGTAATTATCTTGGGTGGAAAAAAGGTTGCTGATAAACTTGCGGTTATTGAACATGCTGTAAAAGTTGCTGATTATGTCCTAATTGGAGGCGGTATGTCTTATACTTTCTTTAAAACTATGGGCTATAATGTTGGAGCTTCAATAGTTGACGATGCTAGCTTAGATTTTTGTAAAAACATTTATGAAGCAAATAAGGACAAGATAATATTGCCTATAGATATCGTTGTTGGGACTTCATTTACAAATGAAACCAATGCTAGGTTAGTCGACATTAAAAATATAGGTAACAACGATATGGGGTTAGACATAGGAATTGGAACGATAAACTCATTTAAAAAGATTCTTATGAATGCAAATACAGTAATATGGAATGGACCGGTCGGAGTATTTGAATTGGAAAAATTCTCTACAGGTACTAGAAAGCTTTGTGAAATTCTCGCAGAAATTAGAGCAAATGTAATTGTTGGCGGTGGAGATTCTGCTGCTGCAGTAACAAAATTCGGGTTCAAAGGAAAATATTCTCATATATCAACAGGTGGTGGAGCATCTTTGGAAATGTTAGAAGGAAAAGAATTGCCGGGAATAGCTATTATATCGGAGAGATAATATGGAAAAACTTATAGTAGCAAATTTAAAAATGAATTTTTCTTTGTCTGATGCTATTAATTATAAGGGAAGTATAAACAAAAAATACTCTAATTTGATTATTTGTCCGCCATATGTTTATATTGATAAAATGAAAAGCGAAAATTATGATATAGGTTCTCAAGACGGTTATTATAAAGATAAAGGGGCGTATACTGGAGAGGTATCTTTTTCACAACTAAAATCTCTTGGAGTTCAATATTCAATTATAGGACATAGTGAAAGAAGACACATTCTAGGTGAAAGCAATCAAATAGTTAAAGAAAAATTTGATTCTTGTATAAATAATCAAATAATTCCAATATTGTGTGTTGGAGAAACAAAAGAAGAAAGAGATAACAATCAAGTTAATGAAGTTATAATGAATCAAATAGATACCATATTTAATAATATAGAAGGACATATAACTTGTATTATTGCATATGAACCAGTTTGGGCTATTGGAACAAGTATAACTCCATCTTTAAAAGAAATTGAGGATGTGCACATATACATAAAAAACATTATGAGCAAGTACAATGTTGAATATAGAATACTGTATGGTGGAGGCGTTAATTTAAGTAATATAAACGAATTTTCTAAATCAAACATGATCGATGGTTTCTTGATTGGATCTGCTTCTCTCGACCCATTAAATCTAGAAAAAATGATTGAAAATGCTATGTAAATAGGAATGTATAATTAATACATTCCTATTTTTTTGTTCCAAATAATATGATATAAAAATTATAGTAGGTGATAGTATGCATGCTTTTTATCGTAGTACGAGATCTGACCTAGAAAAATTTTGGGTTTTAAAAGGCAAAAAACAAATATCAGAAGAAGAAATTAAAACTCTTGAATCTTATAAAAATGCTACTCCCGAAGAAAGGGAAAGTTTTGATGGACAAATATTGGGCAGTATGTCTATGGGGTTGTCCTTCAAACCCAAAGTAAAAGCATTAACTTTTAAATCTCCTTTTGCATCTTCTCATGGCTTTTCTGTTCAGGAACCCGAATTGGTGGACAAAGAACCCGATTTAAGGATAAATACAATAGCTGAGATACCCTATAAAACTGAAGAAGAAATTATAACTGCTCCAATATATTTTAAAGAAGAAGAGAGCGAAATAGATAAATTTATTGCCTAAAAATGTAGGAATCTACATTTTTTTTATGGAGGATTAAATGATAAATATTGTATTAATTGAAAAAAATGAATCTACAATAAGGGAATTAAATTTATATTATTCAAAAGAAGAATGTATAAAAATATTATATGCAACAAGCGATGGATTAAAAGGATTAAATTATGTATTAGAAAATCATAATAAAATAGATATAATAATCATGGATTTAGTAATAAAAAATAAAGGTGGTATTTCAATATTAAAGTCATTAAAAGAAAACAATATCCAAATACCAGTTATTGTTTGTTCTTGTTGCTGTTCAGATTTTATGATTAGCAAAGCATCTGAATATAATATTAAAACATATTTGTTGAAACCATATAACATCAAAGACCTCGATGTAATCATAAGAGAATCATTCAATTATAAAATATCAAATTGTATAATAGAAAATAGAATAATGGACTTGCTACATTCTTTGGGAATACCTTCTAAATATAAAGGATATAAATATTTAAAAGATTCAATTCAGCTACGTTATTTATATCCCGAATATTTATTGACTAAAGATATATATACTTTATTAGCAAAGAAATATCGAGTTTCTAAATCTTGTATAGAAAGAGCAATTTGTAGAGCAATAGATATAGGATTTAATAGATGCGATTATGATAATATTCAGTCAATATTTGGAAGCACAATTAGTTTGGAAAGAGGAAGTCCGACCAACTTGGAGTATATTGAAACTTTGGTAGAAAGACTAAACTATAAGAAATAAAATTGTGTTATAATATTAAATGGTGATAAGAATGAAAAAGATAATGTTGATGATATTAGATGGTGTAGGCCATAGAGACGAAGAATATGGAAATGCTTTTAAGCAAGCAAATACTCCTAATTTAGATTATATTATGAGTAAGTATCCCCATTCACTATTGGATGCTTCTGAGACACATGTTGGTCTTCCAGAAGGTCAAATGGGTAATAGTGAAGTAGGGCATATGAATATAGGTGCAGGAAGAGTTGTTTATCAACAACTTCAGTTAATTAATGAATCAATAAGAAATGGTTCTTTTTATAGTAATAAAAATTTATTAGAAATTATAAACCATTCTAAGGAAAACAATTCAAAGCTGCATATTATGGGTTTGTTGAGTGATGGGGGAGTTCATTCTCATATTGAACATTTTAAAGCTTTAATTAAAATGGCAAAAGAAAATGAAGTTGAAAACCTATTTTTACATATAATAACAGATGGAAGAGATACTTTACCTGATTCCTCATTAAAGTTTGTTGAGGAATTACAAAAAGAATTAGATAATCAAAAAATTGGAATTATAGCGTCTATTTCTGGAAGATACTATGCAATGGATAGAGATAATAACTTTGATAGAATAAAAAAATACTATGATGTTGTAGTTAATAATGTTGGACCTAAATATTCTAATCCAAAAGAATTAATAGAACATAATTTTTCAAATAATAAATTTGATGAATTTATTGAACCGGGAATCATTGATTCTAATGGAGTAATAGAAGAAAATGATGGAATTATATGGGCTAATTTTAGACCAGACAGGGCTTGGGAAATATTGTCTTCAATAACCAACAATTCTTTTGATAAATTCGAAACAAAAAAATTCAGTAATATTAAACTGGTTACAATGATGCCGGTATCCGATCAAGTAAAAAATTCTTATGCATTTAAATTAGACAATTTGGATAATACATTTGGTGAACATATTTCAAAACATGGCATTAAACAATTGAGAATTGCGGAAACCGAAAAATATGCACACGTAACTTACTTTTTTGATGGCGGAGTTGAAAAAGAGTTGATGGGATGTGAAAGAGTATTAATTAATAGTCCTAAAGTGGCAACATATGATTTAAAGCCAGAAATGAGTTCATATGAAGTTACTAATAAATTATTAGAAGTAATGGAAGACTATGATGTAATTATTCTAAACTTTGCAAACGGAGATATGGTTGGCCATACGGGAGTTATAGAAGCTGCGATAAAAGCAATGGAAGCAGTAGATTACAATGTGGGTTTGATATATAATAAAGCGCAAGAACTTGGATTTACTTTGCTGATAACTGCCGATCATGGAAACTGTGAGGAAATGTTAAAAAAAGATGGAACAGTTTTAACTGCTCACTCTTTAAATAAGGTTCCCTTCATTCTTACCGATAATAATTATAAATTGAAAGATGGCAAACTTGGAGATATAGCTCCTACAATGTTAAAATTATTAGATATTGAAATTCCAAAAGAAATGACCGGGAATATACTCATAAATATTGAATAATAACTTGATTTGTATTAAAATTAAATTAAGGAGGAAAATATGACAATAAGTGATCCAATTTATTACACAAACACACATAGTTCATTAATCGATGGCTGGACAATAGCGTCTATTATTCTAGCTATAGTAGGAGGGGTATTAACTTTATTATTGTTTCTTAAAAAATCTAATAGATCAAAATATAACAATAAATTAAAAATGCTATATGATTTTCTAAATTTTGATTATTTAACTTTAGAAGTGGTAATAAAATTCTTATATTCGACAGTAACTATTTTTATAGTATTGAGTTCATTTAATTATATTTCAGTTAGTTTCTTAAGCTTTGTATTATATTTAATAGTTGGATTAATATTTACAAGAGTAACTTTTGAACTATTTATGACGATAATTAAGTTGTGTAATAATACTTCCGAAATTAAAGATAAACTAATTGGAAAAGAAAAAGAAGAAGACAAAAAGAAAAAATAAGATAAATAAATGCAATTTGGGTATTGCATTTATTTTTTTCTTTTGATATACTTATTTAGC
>CAYRXC010000037.1:0-6173 GCA_964428195.1 uncultured Muribaculaceae bacterium
ATGTTGGAAGAATAAATAGAGAGTTTCAATATTGGGATACACCATTTTATAAAAAAGATAATCTAGCAAGTAAAACAGGAACAATAATAGTAAAAGATTTTAATACTAATAAACAAATTAACTATAAGGAATATCCAAAAGTAGTATCTTTCGATAAAGATGGCAATTGTGTCCAAGGAGATATTGTAAAAATAACTATTCCAAAGCAATAAAAAACAAAAATATTATTTTTGTTTTTTTATTGTCGATAAAATAAAATTATCAAATAGTGGGTGAGGTTTATAAGGCCTAGATTTAAATTCTGGATGGAATTGGCATGCAATGAAAAAATTTAAATATGGTATTTCTATAATTTCTACAAGGTTTGATTTCTCATTAATTCCAGAAAATACCATTCCATTATCTTCTAATATCTTTTTATATTTGTTATTGAATTCATATCTATGTCTATGTCTTTCTTTTATGTTGTTATTCTTATAACAAGAGAATGCTAATGTTTTATTTAATATTTTACAATCGTAATTTCCCAGTCTTAGTGTTCCACCTTTATTGATAACTTTTTTTTGGTTTTCCATTATATCAATAACTGGATTTGTTGTTTTTGGGTCAAATTCTGTTGAGTTAGCATCTTTTATATTGCAAACATTTCTTGCAAATTCTATTGTTGCTAATTGCATTCCTAAACATAAACCTAAAAAAGGGATATTATTTTCTCTAGCATATTTAATGGATTTTATTTTTCCTTCAATTCCTCTTTTTCCAAACCCTCCAGGCACTATAATTCCTTTTGAATTTTTAAATATATCATCTATATTAGTTTTGCTTTTCTCTAATGATTCTGAATCAATCCAATTGATAATAATTTTCTTTTTGTGTTTATAACCAGCATGAGTTAAAGCTTCATTTACAGATAGATATGCATCATGTAATTCAATATATTTTCCAACAAGTGAAATTTCAATTTCTTCTTTCAGACTATTTACAGTATTTATTAATTCTTTCCAATATCCGATGTTAGCTCTTTTTATAGGCAATTTAAATTGTTTTAAAATAGTAGCATCAATCTTTTGCTCATAATAGTTTATCGGTATTTGATAAATATTGTTTACATCTAAAGAATCGATTATATTTTCTTTCGGTATGGAACAAAATAATGAAAGCTTCGTTTTTATTTGATCTCCAATAGCAAAAGGAGCTCTGCATACCAATGCATCTGGAAGTATTCCCATATTTCTCAATTCCTTAACACTATTTTGAGTTGGTTTTGTTTTTAATTCCCAAGAACCAAATAAGTAAGGAATAAGCGTACAATGAACAAAAAAAGTGTTTGTTTTTCCTAGTTCATATTGAATTTGTCTTAAAGCTTCTATAAAAGGTTGAGATTCAATATCTCCAACTGTTCCACCAATTTCAGTGATTACTATATCAGCTTTGCTCGATATTCCAGCTTCTTTAACTTTGTTTTTTATTACATCTGTTACATGTGGTACCATTTGAACAGTAGAACCAAGATAATCTCCACGTCTTTCTTTTTCTATAACTTGTGAATATATTTTCCCACTAGTAATATTAGAACTGTAATTTAATTCTTCATCAATAAATCTTTCATAATGTCCTAAATCTAAATCAGTTTCACATCCATCGTAAGTAACAAAAACTTCTCCGTGTTGTATAGGATTCATTGTACCTGGATCGACATTAAAATAGGGATCAAATTTTTGCATAAAAACTTTGTATCCTCTTGATTTTAATAATAATGCTATAGAAGAGGCAGTAATACCTTTGCCAAGTCCTGAAACTACTCCTCCTGTAACAAATACGTATTTTGTCATAAAAAAAATCACCTCTTATAAAATTGTGAGAGTGATTAGGCTCTTTTTAATTATAACATTAAAAATATAAAAGTATATTAGAAAATTTGACATTTTTAATTATAGGTTTATAATCAAGTTATAGGAGGAAAAATGAAAAAGATTATACTTTTTATGTTTGCGTTATTGTTGACAATTAGTTTAGTGGCTTGTGGCAATAAATCAGAAACATCTAATGTAGAAGAGAAAAAGAATACCAATACAAAGGTTTCTAATTTTGCTGATTCTTATGCAAAATATGTTGAAGCAAAAAGTGACGTATTTGATAAATTAAATGAAAATATTCCAGAAGGAAGTTATCAAATGGCAACGGCACTATTAGGATTCTCAACTATTGATTTAGCATTAATACCAATTACTATGTGTGGATTAGAAGAAGATGAAAGGTTAGGTTTTCAATTCCTGTATCAAAGTTTAAAATATGAATCAACTAACGATACATGTAAAATCACCTTTAATAATGAAGGAAAAAAGGCAGTTTATGAATCGTTGTTCGATAGTAAAACGGATTCGATTAGAACTATGATGTATGAAGACGATAAGCTTGTGATAATAAATGAATACGTTAGTTTGAATGATGGATATGCTTCTCAACAATATTATGTTGGGGATGAAGAATCTACTGTGTTTAGGGCAATATTTAAAGATGATTATTTAGCAATCGGGTATTTTGAAAATGTAAATAGTGAGCCAGAATCAATTTATAAAAACAAAAATAAAGGAACAGTCGATTGGACAAAAGGTGGAGTAAGATGGGCAGAATACAATAAAGGAGAAATCACATCTATTCCTGAAGAAGAAATCTAAAGTAATTAAACTACTTTAGTTTTTTTTTATATTTATGATATAATTTTTATATGAATATATTAGGAGAGGTAATATGATGGATGAGAATAAAGAATTAAATTCTATTTTATCACTTTCGAATGACGAGTTGGAAAAGATGTTTTCAGAATTTTCTTTAGAAGAAATAGAACTACTAATAAATAAATTAAATGAGGTGGGCTTAAATGACTAAAGAAGAATTTATACACATTGTTGATAGAGAATTATATAAGTTAAATGAGGAATACAAAAAAGTATTTGAAGAATTAGCTTTTTTAGAGTCTCTTGATAATTCTAGAGATAATGAAGAAATTAATAAATATGAATATAAATTAAGTTTATTAAGTCAAAGGAGAGAACAACTAAAAAAATTGTTGACATATCCTGCAATGTCTAGAATAATGCACATGTCGGAAGAAGAAATTGAAGAATACAAAAAAGCAAAAATTTCTCAAATAAATTTAGAAATTGAAAAATTAAAAAACGAAGAAACTCAACATAACTTGAATAAAGAAAAATTAGAGTCTAGGTTAAATTTTATAAAACATGAGTATATTTTTTTAACTGGAACTAACAGAGAAAAGTTGTTAGCTGAAGCAAAAGCTATTATAGAGGAACTTTCTTATTATGAAACCGAACAAGAATGGGGAACTTTCCCAAAAATAAAAGCAAAAATGGATAATTTGGAAGGTGAAATTGAAAGAATAAAAAATATGCCAAGCATTGATATTAAAAAAGAAATATGTTTGATAGCTCAAGGGGAACAAGTTTTTAAGTATTTACTAAGCAGAGCATCTAATAAAGATGTTTACTCTTCAAGAAAACTTTTGGCTGCAGTAGGAGACGATCAAAATAAGACTTTTGAGATGGCAAAATTAATTAAAGAATATACTGCGCTGGCAACTAATAAAGAATTGTTTACTGAGCATCAAGTTGATATGGAAATGGGATTACCAATAAGTTATGTAGATAGTATTCCATCTGAAGATTTTATTTGGACTAGGAGAGATTTCTCTATCAATTTAAATGCAAGTAATATTGATTCATTTGGAAACAATTTAAATGATGCATATTTAAAATTTATAAGTGAAAAAGAAAAAATAAATCAAGAATATACTTATGAGAAATTAAAGGGAATAGGTTTAGATTTAGAAATAGGAGATATTGTAGATTCGGAATTCATTAAGTTACATGGAGATAAGATAAACAAAGAAGACACTAAGAGATTGAAAACATATGAATCTGAATTAAAAATATTGTTAAACAATTCTTTTAGATTAATGAAGAGAAAAGAAATTGCTGAAGCAAGAGACACAATTTCTGATATCAAGAAAAACATATATGATCAAGTTGAACATTGGTATTGTGTAAACTACAAAGGAGTAGTTGGTTCAAATTATCAATTTCCTTCTTATGGAAATTGGAAAAATAGAGAAACTAGAAAGTCATTAGAAGAGGACTTGAAAAGATTGTACTCTGAAATGGGTTCGACTGAGCAAGCATTTAATAGATTGAGAGAAAAAGTAGCAGTAATAAGGACAAGTATAGAATTGGAACAATCAGAAAAAAGAAAACAAATGGATTTAATTGAAGAAAAAATAAAAACTTTAGCGGGGCCAGAGTATTCAATATATGAGATTCCAATAAAACCAATTATCGACGAAAATAATCTTGTTCCATTTGTTGAACAGGTAAACAGAGAATACACAGATACACTAATGAGTAGAATTGATGATGAAGCAAAGAACCAATCAGAAGATGAGACCTCTTTAATAACTGGTAAGAGTAAAGAAGAGTTGAGACAACTGAGAGATCAAGTTAAGCAAGCAATTAATTATCCAGAAGACTATTTAACAAAAGATGATATTTTAACGATGTAATAGAGTAATAAAATATTTTATATCGGATTAAGAAAAAGAAAAACATGAATTAAACAAAAAATATTGTATTATGTATTATGATTTGCTAAAATATAATTGGGGGTAAATATGAATGGAATTGTTTTATATTTAGGAGAACCAAATAATCTTGAAGAATTAAATTTTATGATTAATAAAAATATTTTTCCAACACATTTTAGTTTTTCAATACCTGAGGGTTTATTGGATGGTTATTATGTTGAAGAAACAGATGGAAATTATATTTTGAATCAATCATTTTCTGTAGATATTTCTGCAGTTTTGGAACCTTCTAATTTAGATAATATAGAAAAAATCGTATCAAATGAATATGGAAGATCTGATCAAAGATATTTAGTAAAAATAGATGGATCAAAGATATCTTTATCGGATCTTATAAAACAAACGATTTCCAAGTCAGTTAAAAAACCAAAAGAGTTATAATAAGAATAGAAATATTCTTATTTTATTGTAGGAGAATTATGATATATTTAATGAGACACGGATTAGATGATGAGAGTTTTGTTGGTGGATGGAGTGAAGTTGATCTAATAGATGAAGGTATTAATCAAGTAAATGAAGCTTTACCAATATTGAAGAAATTAATAATAACTAAAATTTATTCAAGTGATATTAAAAGAGCATTGTCTACCGCTAAAATTATCGCTTCTGAACTTAAAGTACCTATTATAGAAACAGATATTTTAAGAGAACAAAATAAAGGGGATTGTAATGGATTAAATAAAAAAGAAGCATATTCAAAATACCAAAAATATATAGATGGAAATGATATAAATATGAGATATCCCAATGGGGAAAGCTTAATGGATTTATATGAAAGAGTTAAGAGTAATATGCATTTATTAGAAGGACTAGACAATGTTCTCATAATTACTCATAGAGGTGTAATTAATATGTTATATTACATATTAAATGACATACCACTTGATATGGAAAAGAAGAGATTTGGTGTTGTACATGCCTCTATTCATGAATTAGATTTAACAAACAATACTATAAGGAGAATTGATGGAAGTTCTGGGATATGATTTAACAAAAGATAATTCTGATTTTGTTGAAGAAGGCTATGAAAAAGTATCAACAATAGACTATCTTTATACGACAAATTTATATAGTTGTGTTGCTATATATGCAATAAGTGGAGATTTTAAATATTTGGGACATATATTAGTTTTGGATAGAAGAAATGAATTTATCAATGGAAAAACTGATAAAATATACATATTATTTGATGAATTACTTAAAAGAAAAGAAGATTTAAATGATATTGTATTTGTTGGATTAGTATATGGAGTTGGTTTGGATGGTTATCAAAATGATAAATATAATGTGATTTCAGATGATTTAGAAGAAGTCATAAACAAACTTGTAATAAATGGAATAAATATTGAAAGGTTAGACGATTTAACAAGCGAGAATCTGTTGATAAATGGAGTAGACAAAACAATAGAAGTAGATGAAGACACCATTGATTTATCTGTCGTGCCTACAATATAAAAGAAATCATTGATGATTTCTTTCTTTTTTTAATAAATATGAGAATATTGCTAATCCAAGT
>CAYRXC010000038.1:0-5997 GCA_964428195.1 uncultured Muribaculaceae bacterium
CTTAGTTTAATTATATAAAGATTATAGCATAAAAAAAGGCTTATATAAGCCTATTTTTAGTTATTCTAAATCACATTTGCTTTTCATTTAAAACCCTTGCTAAAAATAATTGAATTGCTTCACCACGAAAGAATAAATATCTAATGCTAGATATTACATCAATAAACCAATCATCACAATTTTCGTTTAATAATTTTTTATATTTTTTCCACTCTTTTTTATTATTATAATCAAATCGTTTTCCAGTAGCAATAAACTTAGTTATTTCAATAGACTCTTTTTTAGAAATATGATGATTTATTAAGTATGCATAAACATCCTCTCGATTAGATATTAAACTATCTAGATTAACCACCCCATCTTTAAACAACTTTTCTTGTTTTTCCCAAACATCGGTGCCATGCCCAAGACTCTCTATTTTAACTAAATCCATAAATTTTTTTGGTTTTAATATTTCATATAGGTCCAATTCATATTTATTTTTTTTAATAAATTTAAAATCAATTACATAATTAGATGGTTTAAATTTATTAATCTCTTCTACTTTCAAGTCATCTAAAACATCTTCTCTCATTAGATTTATTCCTTCATATTCATCTAAATCTTTATATTCTCTCTCTGTTTCAAATAGATAATAATCCTTATTATATTTAAATAATAAATCCCGCGGAAAATAATCAGTTGGTAAAAACATGAAGTATTGATTATTAAACTTATCTATATTAGGATCAACCTCTTTATATCCAACCTTAACCAAGACTGTTTCACTCATATCTTGCAAACTAAACAATAAAAGTAATCTTTCAAAATCACTAATTAATAAACTTAGAGAGATCTTATTTTCTAACTCATAAGGTAAAGAATACTCTATAGGATTAATTAAATTAATCCCAACTAAATATGACAAATAAAAGTTTGATAAATACCCTTTACAAATAATAATTAATCTATTATCTTTGTTAGTTAAATATAAATACCAGAATAATCTGCATAAATTATTATTCTTAATAACTAATAACTCATCTTCAATTCTTGAGAAAAAGGATTCATCAACTATACTTAACATTTCTTTTTTTAATAACGCATAATAAGCATCATTTACTTCAATATAATACTCTTTCATAAACTAATCTCTTAAATCCATCCTTTTACATAACTCATCATATTTAACTTCATCCTTTTTGAAACGAGGCTTAGTTTGATTAAAATGGTTAAAAGAAGGAATTAAGTATTCTATTTCAATTTCAGTAATTGGTTTAAAAGTTTTAATAGTTTTAGGTATCAATACATAAGCTCCAGCGTTTTCTAATTTTATATTTTTAGAAAATACAATTACTTGATCTAAAATAGCAGAAGCAATTATTTGAGATTCCATTTGAAATAATATTAAATCTCCTGACTTTGCATCTAATCCAGAAGTTTTATAATGATACCAACCCTTCTCGTAAATCTTTAATGATTTGTCAAAAAAATCTTTTTGTACTTCTTTAATTGTTTTACCCGAAAAATCAAGTTCAATTAATGACATGGGCACAATTCTTATTTCCATAACACACTTCCTTTCATAATTAACATATCACATATTAAAATAAAATGTAATTGATGCTGAATTAAGTAAGATTATATTATACAATCGATTTCATATAAGGAATAAATATAACTGATTATATCTTTTATTTGTTTTTCATCAAATTTGTATTCTTTTTTTAATTGCTCTTTATATTTATGCTCATCCAAAATTATATCGAGGATTTTTTTTCTTTCTTCTTTTTTTCCATAATGGATTTCTTTGTGACAAACAGGACAAAGCACCGCTTTGTTAAACTCTGCATCAATTAATTGTTTATATTCTGTTAAACTTAAGAAGCTCATATCCCCTTTTTTGTTTTTCATTAAAATGTGATGAAGTTCATAATAGATAAAACCATTCTCTTTTTTAATAGTTCTATATTTCCAATTAGGTTTATTTAACAAGTTGCAAGACTCACACAATTTATTTTGATTGAAATATTTTTCGGTTGTTGCAATTGTATCCTTACTTGATTGTTCTAGTTCACAAACAAGAGAAGTTTTTAAATCTTTTAAGTTATTTGTTAAATCACCTTCAAAGCATAGTATATGCGGAGATCTAAAATTTTTAACGCCCATTTCTATTAATTTATGATAATCAAACTTTGTTTTTTCTTTTAATGATAAAGCTTTTATGTTTCCAATTTTGATTCCATTCATTTCTTTTTTATCACGATAGCTCAAATAATTATAATCATTATCTAATACCTCACCTCTAAATAATATTCTATTTGATCCGTCAGTTAAATTTTTATAATAAATGAAAACTGTGTCTCCAACATTATATAAAAGTTTGTGATAATTGTTTGTTCTCCTATTTCCCCAACCTAATCCATCTTTATAACAATTATTGAAGTCTTCAATATTAAATATCTCGATATCAGCAGGAATAAGACAATATTTTTTTTGGTTTTTCATTATTTCCTCCAACTCATTTAACACTTTATTTTTGATTTAAAATTTTCACTTAATTCTTTATTAGTACAATACACATAACAACCTTTCATTCCTCTAGTCATTAATGTTCTATAAGTATTTTTTATTATTTTGTCAGCTAATTCTTTTGCTTTTATTGGATCAGTTATCATCATTTGATTTATACCTTTTAATGATTGATCGGTATTTGCTCTTTTCTTATAATCAGTTATTACTTTGTCCTCTTCATATCTCAAATCGTTCCCTATTATTACTCCAACATAATCAAACTCTAAACCTTGAACAGTATGAATACAACCCGCTTGTTTAACTGATTCTTTTCCTATTGCAAATATATCTCCTACTTGTAGATTCCAACTAATTCCAAAGTTAAATTCAGGAATAGTAATATCGTTATAATCAGGATTACTTCTATTATCCATTGGCCATTCCCAGCAATAACCAGATACTATTCTAGATTTATTATTTATATTGTTTTTTTCTTCAATTGCTTTCCTCATTTCATTAGGATCATCAAATACTCTAAAATCATAGTCTAAATTTAAATCATAATTAGCCGTTTCTCTTATTTCAAGTACATTGTCTAACCACGCTATATAGCCATCTGAACCATTACATCTAAATTGACTTTCTAATACTTCTTTATATATATTGGCGTTATATTGGATTTATGTCAAGTTTTTGGACACAAAAGTTTTCAAAACTAGATTTAGCAATTGGCTAATAAATATTGTTGATATTTTTCATTAGGTGTAATATAACCTAAACTACCATGAATACGTTTATTGTTATACCAACTTTCGATAAATTGAAATATTATTAACCTTGCTTCTTCATAATTACAATACGTATGTAAATTTACTTCTTCTTTCTTTAATATGGCATTGAAGCTTTCCATAGAGGCATTATCATAAGGATAACCTTTTTTACTATATGAATGTTTAATATTTAGACTTTTTAACAATACCTCATAATCATTCGATATATACTGACTTCCACGATCACTATGAAATATTAGATTATCACATTGTTGTCTATTAAATACAGCTTTTTTTAATGCTTTAATTGTTATTCCATCAGTCATTCTAGTAGAATATTCCCATCCAATTACTTTTAAATCAAATAAATCAATAACTATAGCTAAATAAGTCCATCCTGTTTCTTTAGTATATATATAAGTTATATCTCCTAACCATTTTTCACCCGGCTTATTTGATTTAAAATTTTGCTTTAATAAATTATGATATTCTTTGCTTTCAGATGTTGATTTATTATTAGTAACAGGTTTGAATTTTTTAATCGTTATACTTCTTAATTCTAACATTTTCATTCTTCTAGAAACCCTTTTTTGACTTACCTTAATACCTTTACTATTTAATACTTTAGTTATTTTAGGTGAACCATACCTAGACTTTGATTCATTAAATATTTCTTTTATTTGCTTATCTAAAATAATATTTTTTTCCTTATATTTATTAGTTAAATGGGTATTTTGGTAATAATAAACACTTCTTGAGACATTTAAACAACTACACAATAATTTAATATCATATTTGTTTTTATTATTATTAATAAAATTAATCTTATCTTTTATTTCTTTGTGAATATGACCATGGCTTTTTTTAAGATATCAACCTCATCTTGTAATCTTTTATTTTCTTTAATTAAGTTAACTATTTCTTTGTTATTGGTAATTGTTCCATTAGTAGAAATAATAGTCCCATATCTTTTTTGCCAATTATATATATTTTTAATATTTAAGTCATATTCACTAGCTATATCTGATGGTTTTTTACCTGTTTCTAACAATTTAACAATTGTTTTTTTAAACTCTTCATCATAGCTTTTTCCTTTAGCCATTTTAGACACTTCCTTTCTCACTTTTAATATAATTATTATATCATTTTGTGAAAACTTTCGTGTCTATATATCTATACTAACACCATATTGTCTAGCGTATTTTTCTATTAAATCAATAGAACCTATATCTTTTAATGTTACTTTTTGATTTTCATCTATGAAAAAAATAGAAAAGTTAGAAGCGCTAATTATTTCTTTAATTTGATTTTCTCCTTTATTAGCAAATAGTCCTGATTTTTCATTTAATCTATGTGCTTCATCTACTATTAATACTTTACATTCATTTATATCAGATTCGGTATATGAACCTGAACTTTTAAATAAATTATTCATTCCACTCATTTTTTCTATTTTTAACTTATTTTTAAATACATCACGAGGTGCACTATTCTTAGTTACATAAAAAGAAGTCATTCCTCTTTGCATAAAGTCATTTAATAAATTTATAGCAAGTACTGATTTACCCGTACCAGGACCACCTTCTACTATCATTACACTTTTTGAATTAGAAGCTACAGTATCAATTCCAATTCTTAATGCATTTTCATAAATTACTTTTTGTTCATCTATCATATGAAATTCTTTATTACCTTTTAATACAGAAGCAAAAGCATCTTGTAACATTTTAGAGGGTTTTATCTTACCATTTTCGATCTTATAAAGTAACTCTCTATCATCACCTTCAGTAATATATTTTTTTATAAAATTTCTTAATTTATCAAAATCATTAGTTCCAAATAAAGGTGCCATATCAATATATGTTTTATACTTAGAATCTTTAATTGGATCATTATCTTCAATTCTATAATTATGTAAAAAAGCACATGGATATAATCCAATATTATCCTCTTGTACTGTTTGATTAAAACTATTAATTAAACTAGCATAACTCCATGCTTGATATGATGGATGAGGTACTTCTCTTATTCCTCCTCCAGTATATGTTTCTACTAAATCATTCTTATCTATTACTACATTACAAGTTTCCCATTGTTTTAATTCAATTATTATTACAGAATCATTTTTATCGTTATCTCTTCCAGAAATAATAAAATCAATTCTTTTAGAAGTTGTAGGTATATTAAACTCTATAGCTATACCTGCATTATTAGGTATTTCATTATCATCTAAAACACCTCTCATATATTGCATTGAGTTCTTCCAAGAATTGATTTGAGATTCATTAGTTCTACCAAATTTTAATTTATATTTATCATAAATCTTATTAACTATTAAATTCAAATTAACATCATTAATAAATTCTTTCTTTATTCCTTCATATACTAGCATCTATTCACATCCTTATTACAATTTATTATATTTAGTACTCTTTCCCTTAGCTTTATCAACTGGATATTTCTTTTTAGTTTCTTCTAATTTCTTTAATATTATTTCTTCAATATCTACATCTAATTTATCTGCAAGTACAATACAATAATTAAGAACATCCGCAAGTTCATTACATACTTCATCTTTATCATAATTACTATTCCATTGAAAACACTCTAATAACTCTCCAGCTTCAATAGAAATAGACTTTGCTATATTCTCTGGAGAATGAAATTGATCCCAATCTCTTTCTTCATTAAACTCTTTAATTAATTCTTTTACTTTATCCATAAAGACTCCTTT
>CAYRXC010000039.1:0-4699 GCA_964428195.1 uncultured Muribaculaceae bacterium
TTAATTCTCAAGTTTTTCTTTTTTATTTTCTTTTAATTTCTTTTTTATTTCTTTTTCTAGTGGTTTCTTTTTCCTTTTTAATATATACATTGACACCGAAGTAATCAATAGGGCAATAGATATTAAGTTGGTTACAATCAATATATTAATTAAATTACTATTTTTTTCGATTTTGTTGTTTAATTTTATTGCTTCATCATTATTGAATCTTACTACTGTATTTTCTTTTTCATCATATAAATAATAATTGGATTCTGCTTTATCTATATTCAAACCATATATAACTGCAAATTCTGATTTTTCATTTAATTTATATGATTTTATTTCTATATCATTTAATTTAATTGTCTTTTCAATATAATTAATAAATTTATCTTTGTCTTTCTTTAGTTCTAACGGTAGTATCCTCAATTTGTCAACTACTAGTTCTGTATAGGGTGAGTATTTATTTTCGATACTATCATATATATATAAAGAGATTTTACCTTCATTATCTTTTAATCCTACTAATACTAATTGATTTTTTTGATTATATAAACTAGGAATTATAGTTTCATTTATATTTGTAGTATTTTTTATAAAATCTTTTGGTAAAGTCAATAAGCTTTCTCTTTTTACTATTGTTTTTTTATCTCCGTTAATCGTTGTGACTTCTATGGGATTTGGATCTTTAACTATAGCATTAAGATTATATTTTCTTGTAGAACCGTTTTGAGCAGTTACTATTATTTCAAATTTATTGTCTCCTTCAGTTACAGGTTTTACTCCATTTCCACTTACACTTGATCTATTATCTTCTGTATTAGCAATAATATTTATTGATTCTATATTTGGCTCTAATTCAACAGAATAATCTGAAGTCTCTTTATTGAATACTGGAACTAAAGTTTTGCCTTCTATGGAAAGATTACTTAAATAATTATTTTTTGAATATGTAGCTTCTAGTTGTGCTTGAGTCATTAGTTTAATAGTTGATGTACCAGAAGTAAGTGGCATTGCACTTTCATTCCAAGCGTATGCACCATATGACTTTACTCCAACTACTGCTGTACCAGATGCTAATGCTTTAAAAGTATATGTATAAGATGCAGATTTTTTTGATCCGTCACCCCAATCTACTATATTAACTTTTCCACTTTCTAATTTTAATAAAGAAGAATTATAATTTAACGTGTATTCCCAAGACCCAAGTGGAACTGAAGATGATATCGTTACTGTTGTTTTAAATGTCTTTCCAACAGTTACGGTCGATGCTGAACTGCTTACTTTTATGTATCCACTAGCAGCATAAACATTTGGTTTCATTGACATAAATATAACAACTGAGAATAAAATAATTTTAAAAATTTTTTTCATAATTCCTCCTTATAAATTTATTTCACCTAATATATGTTTTTGGACCCTCAGTAAATCTAAAATAGTTACTTCATTGTCTTCATTTGTATCCCCTGCAACCAATTGATAACTTTCTAATGTAGTTGCTTTCATTATGTGCTTTTGAATTCTTAACAAATCAATAATACTTATTTTACCATCTCCATCTGTATCACCTATAACTGATAAATAATATGTTTTAGTTTCATTTGAAGTTGTTTTTATGATAACTTGTTGGCCAGTTTTTAATATATTACTACTATTTGATATTGAACCATCTGGTTCTTTAATTGTTATTAACGAGCTAGGACTTTGACTAGTAATTTTTGTAATTATAGTTGAAATTAAATTGTTAATAGAATTTTTTGCTATTATGTTGCTATTGGTTACTCCCAGTATGTTATCAAGTTCGGAAATTGAAGTTATACTATCAACTTTTGTAAGATTGATTTTATATGTCCTAATTTCTCCGTTTTCTGCAGTTACTGTAATTATATGAGATTTATTATCGTTTCCAATTTCAATAACGCCATCTCCAGAAACATTACTCAAAGAATTCTCGGGATTGCCTTTAATATTTACTGAGGTAATACTTTTATCGATAAAAAAACTATATTCTAATACATCCTTATCAAACTCAAATAATGCTTTTTCATCTATTGTAATGCTACTTAAATAATTGTTCTTACTACCCGAACTAGGAAGAGAAATTGTAGCAGGCATATCTTTATATATAGGAATAGAGAAAGAATAAGCATTAGAAAGCAAATTGTTAGTCTTTAAAGAATTATAGGTTGATGCTGCTTCGCTTGAAGGAGCTTGTATGTTAGTCATATATTGATGAGTATATTTTAAATGATGTGCATTTGGTGCGGTATTGAACTTTTGAAAATACAGATTATATTGACCCTTAGAAATATAATTAGAAGATAGAAAACTTGAACCAGCATTTATTGACTTTTCTACAGTGTTCCATGGTTCTCTTGTATTATTATTATTTTCTATTAATCCGGCAGCATATGCTAAACCTCTCAATTGTGGATCGTCTCCATATGCACCAATATTGAAGAAATTATAATAGCCCGAGTATTGAACACCACCCCATGTGAATTGTGCTCCGCTTGTAGCAGCATTTCCATTGACTGTAACTTCTTGTCTAATCCTGCTAGCAAGGTGAGATGGGCTAATATCATATGTTTTCCCCGAATTATTAAGTAAACTTATAAAATCATCATTATTAAGTGCACCGGTTCCAAATATTTGTCTTATAATATTTGGATATTGAGTTTCAAGATTGTTATCATAGTTTAAGGTTTCAAACATGAACAAATATTTTTCATTTAAAAAATTTCTTGGATCCATATAAAATGAAATAACACCTGTATTTGCGTAGTACCAATTAGAAGGCTCTGCAATACTGTTATCTATTATATAATTATAGTTTTTATATGTTTCGGAATCCATTTGTATGTAGTTTTTATATGTTTCTCCTATTATTACTTCATTCCAAGTTAAATTTGTAATTACTGGTTTAAATATCCAATTAGGGTATTTCTTGTGTAAATAAGTTAGATATGGGAAGTAACTTTCCGGAAAACCTAACGATGCAAGTGTCTGTTCATATTCTGAATCACTATCTATTATATTATTTCTAATTACAATATGGTCGCCACATATATATCCTTCATTCTTATTGTCATAATATTTTATTTTTACCCATGAATTTACACAACCGTTTCCACTAACATCATAATCTAATACAGTAATATTATTTCCTAATATCAACCTATTTTGAATTGAATAATTTGTTCCTGGGCCATTTCTTACAAATATATTGTTTGAATATGTTCTAGCAGACCAACTACTAGTTATGTATTCGGGATTTGTAACAATATTAACATAAGTGCTACAAACGTAAGCATCGAAATCATTATAAACAATTTTATACCAGCCATCAGAACAGCCATTACCTACATATGTAGTTCTATCTACTAATTTAACTAAATATCCCAAAGTGGCTTCAATTAGAATGTTATTGTCATCTGAAGCATCTGGAAGACTTCTAATTCTTACCCCATCGCCACTAATTAAACCATCGATAGTAGCATTTACAAAAGAAGGACAAAGAAAAAATAAACAAACAGACAAATAAAAGTATATAATTTTCTTCATTGCTACCCCTCCTTATACAATATTTATTATATTATACTAATTAATATATGATAAATATATATAGTATAAAAAAAATTTACTTATGTTTTACATAAAAAAATATGATATAATTAGCTTAACAAAATAAAAAACAATTAAAAACTTGACAATATTGTAAATATGTGTATAATAAACGACATCAAATGAAGAAAAGTCATAAAAAAAGGGGGATTTTTATGGAAAACAAAGTTTATGTTGAAGGAAAAGACAATTTTTGGAGAGACCTATTAATTAGAATAGCATTAATATTGTTATTTGTATTTTTGTTGATATGGTTATTTCCTATGCCAAAATTAGAAACATTCTACGATAGGATTTTTGCTGATAATATAAGAATAATGAAAGAAGCGGCAAAAGATTATTTCACAGTTGAAAGATTACCAGCAGAAATTGGTGATACTAAGAAGATTACTTTGAGAGAAATGATCGACAAGAAAATGATATTACCTTTCTTGGATAGAGATGGAAATCAATGTGATTTTGATAATTCTTATGTAGAAGTAATTAGAATGGATACAGATTATGTATTTAAAATTAATCTATCGTGTCCTACAAAGACGGATTATGTAGTAGATTATTTTGGATGCTATGACGTTTGTGAAGACAAGTCTTGTGTTGAAGAAAAAGAAGAAACAGTATTAGAATATCAATTTTCAAGACAATCTTCAAAGAACGTAATAGATAAGTATTCTTGTCCAAGTGGTTATACTTTGAGTGGAAGCTCTTGTGTATTAGAAAGCAGTGTAATCGATAAGATAGCAGCAAACATATCATGTAATCCAGGATTTACATATAATAAAACTACTGATTCATGTGAAAAAGCTGTATCTGCATCAACTAATGCAGAAAAAGTATGTGCATCTGGATATATATATAGTTCAAATTCAGATTCATGTTTGAAATACATTGTAACTCAAGAAAACCCTACACCAGTATGTTCAAGTGGAACATACAATGCATCAACAGGTAAGTGTGTAGTTGGAACATCTTCTTCATATAATGCAACATTAGTATGCGATAGCGGAACATATAATTCATCAACGGGAAAATGTGTAATTGCTAGCTCATCATCATATAATGCAACACCAGTATGTTCAAGTGGAAGTTATAATTC
>CAYRXC010000039.1:4799-5879 GCA_964428195.1 uncultured Muribaculaceae bacterium
CTAGCTCATCATCATATAATGCAACACCAGTATGTTCAAGTGGAAGTTATAATTCATCAACAGGAAAATGTGTTATATCTAGCTCATCATCATATTATGCTACTCCTTATACAACGTCTTCAACTTCAACTTTATATGCAACAGCAAACGAATCATTAAGATGGTCATGTAAAGTTAGGGAATATAGTAGCTATCAATCTAATATAAAGAATGAAACTTATAAATTAACTTATATTGGAAGTGAAGTAAGATATTCATGTCAAGCAGTATCATGCTTATATACTGTGTATAAGTACGATGAATGTAGTGCAGTAATTACTGGAACTTGTTCAGATTCATCTTATACATATAGTAGAAGTTCAAGAAAATGTACAAAAACAGTTACAACATATAATACTACTTATAGTTGTCCAAGTGGAGGAACATTGAGTGGAACAACATGTTATGTATCATCAACAACAACAGCAAATCCAAATTATAGTTGTCCAAGTGGAGGATCATTGAGTGGAACAACATGTACTGTAACATCTACATCATCAATTAATCCATCATATACTTGCCCAAGTGGAGGATCGTTAAGCGGAACAAAATGTAACGTATCAACATCAACAACAGTTAATCCAAGATATACTTGTCCAAGTGGTGGATCACTAAGTGGAACAACATGTATAGTATCTGGATCAACAACAGCAAATCCAACATTGGTATGTAATAATGGCACATTGATTGATGGAGTATGTAAGATTACTAGAGTAGACAACAAACCATATACATATAATTGTACAAGTGGAACATTGAGTGGTGGAAAATGTGTTACATCAACTATATTAAGAGAAAACGTTAGTTATAGTTGTAAAGAAGGTTATTCAAGAACTGGTGCTCATTGTGTTAAAACAACAACATCATCTTCAGTAATTGGAGCTACACCAAGCTATAAATCGATTAGTTCTACAGAATATAAATGGAGTAGAGAAACCGCAATTAACGGATGGACAAGAACAGGAAAGACAAGAGAAGTTAAAGTAGCACTTAATACTAAATAAATATTCGAAAAAAAGGGGTAAAAAGAACACAGGAATG
>CAYRXC010000040.1:0-4034 GCA_964428195.1 uncultured Muribaculaceae bacterium
TTAATATTAAATCTATTACCTCTCTTTTTTTAAGTTCTATTATATATGATTTTTTATCAATATTGTTTAAATCATTTATTTTTAATATTAATGAATTAGATAAAAAGCTTTCAAATGTTTTTTGAACCGTACTATCTTTATTAGTTTTTCTAGATTCTTTTAGCAAAAAATCAAAGTGATATAACATATCAAATGCTCTTTTTTTAATACTATCATAGTTCTTATTAGTAGTAATACTATTAGGTCTTTCTACATAATAGTAGCCTTTATAATCTATTGATTTAACTTTATTTGCTTTAAGTATTACTAATGGTATTAATCCAAAGTCTTCGTGGTATTTATTTAATGGAAATTCAAAATTATTGTTTTTCCAATATTTACTATTAAATAAGTATAGGGTTGCTAATTCTATACTTTTATTAGTATATAAATTTAAGAATGCTTGATTACCATTAGTTTTACTAAAAGAAGGACTGATTAAATAATCTTCTATATTATCTTCAGTTACTTTATATGCTTGATATCTAATTATTTCAAGTTCTTCTTCTATATTATTGTTAAGTTCTTTTAAAAAATTTAAATCCAAATAATCATCGCTATCTAAAAATAGAAAATAATCACCTTTTACTTTTGTAATTCCTAAATTTCTAGCAGAACTTAAACCACCATTCTTTTTAAAATAATATTTTATTTTATTATTTTCTTTAGAATAATTATTAATTATATCTTCACTACTATCAGTTGAACCATCGTTTATTATTATCAATTCATAATCTTTATATGATTGATTAATGACACTATCTAAACACTTTTTTAAATATTTTTCAGTATTATATACTGGTATTATAATAGAAAACTTTGGCATAAATCACTCTCCATCAATAGCTTTATTAATTATTTTTAGCATATATTCGTTGTATTTGATAATATTAAGCTTATTAAAATTATGTTTTTTCTCTAAAATATCTTTCATAGCTTTTACAATAGATTTTTCTGTCTTGTTGCATAAAATTGAGTAATCTTTTATATCAAAAAATGTGTTACTAGTTTTTATTGTAGTTACAATTGGAATGTTAAATATCAATGCTTCTAAATATACAACAGGAAATCCTTCATAATCACTTGTTAATATTAATGCATCTCCTTTATTAAAATATGGATATGGATTTATTTTAACTCCTAAGAATTTTATTAAATGATCTAGGTTATATTCTTTTACAAGTTCTTTATAAGTTATTGTGTCTTTTCCTTCTCCTATCATCCATACTTCAAAATTATTATAATCTTTCGATAATATATTAGTAGCTTTGATTAATCTTGTTAGTTTTTTTGACTCTTCATCGTGTCTTGACACATTGATAAATATTGTCTTTTCATTTTTGGATTCTTTTACCTTTTCTTTTGATAGTTCTTTAATCTTTTTATAATCTACTAGGTTTCCACATACTATTACTTTGTCCATTAAATTTGGATAAATATTAATAAAATTATCTTTTGCTTCATTAGAAATAATAAATATTTTATTGAATTTGTTTATTTTTCTATCATTAAAAAAAGATTTACTATTTTTGTAAATACAACTATAATCCGTATGAATCCAAATTGAATTATTTTTAGAAAAATATCTCATTAGAATAGAACCAGGTATAGAATATGGGACATAACAACAAGAGAAATCATATTTATAATAATTATTAATTATTGTAAATATTAATTTCATTCTATTGATTATCTTTCTAATTATTATTATTTTGTTACTACTTATTTTATATTCTTTTAGCTTTATATTAGTGGGTATTTCTTTTAATAAACTTCCTTTTTTTTCCTCCAATATTAAAGTGACATCATACTTTTTATTAATTTCATAGAGAAGTGAAACTAGTGCTTTTTCAATACCGCCAATTTCTAAATTATGTGCATAAAAAACTATTCTTTTTTTCATATTTAATCACCTTAATTCATTATAACATAGAAAAAATAATACTTCTTAATCTATCTTAATATCTCGTCTAGTTTCTTAATTATAAATTTTGAATAATTCTTATCTTTTTCATTATTCATAATATAAAAATGAACATATGAATTAACAATAAACCATTTCAATTTAATTGGGTCATAAGTACCTACTTGTTTATATCCTTTTAAAAACAAATCAACTTCTTTTTTAGTTTTCATAAATTTTTGAGTTTCTCTTTTTATTAAAGCCCATGCAATATCTTGTTCTTTGGATCCCATTCCAGAATATTCCCAATCAAGTATTCCACTTATTTTGTTATTGTTCCATAATATATTAGCATAATGAAAATCTCCATGAATAAAAGTATCATAATTCTTTTCAAATTTATTGTCATTTAACCAATTAATATATTTGTCAACATTTAAGTTTTTTGTATCAATTGGAATATTATTTATTTTTCTTTCTTTAATCTTATCTGTTTTATAATCAAGAGAATGAATTATTGCTAGTGTCTTGCCATATTCTATTAAACAATTCTTATCAAAATTATCTATCTGTGATAATCTTAAGCCCTCTATATTATCAGTTACAATATAATTCAGATTATTAATTTCTCCATAATCTAATACTTTTGGAATAGGCAAATCAATTTTTAATTCATTAAGCTTTTTTATTTCATTTGCAACATTAGTTTTATCAGTTCTTTCGATTTTTAAATAAAATGTTTTTTCTTTTCCCTTATAAGTGCCTAAACATTTATAAACATCATTTCCAGCATGAGGATAACTCAATATTTCCTTTATAGTTATGTATTTGAATATAATAGAGTAAGGATCAACGACACCTTCTCTCCACTTTTCTATAATCATATATCCTCCTTTTTTTTGCATCAATAATTATTAATATTATAACAAAAAAGAGATTTAATGTATTAATCTCTTTTTAATTCAATTGTTCTTCCTTTAATATTTGGAATATATTGATCCATAGTATCAGAAAACTTTTGTTTAGCTTCTCTCATGTACTCATTTATTGCACTTACTTTTAACATTGACTTTGTACGATCAAGTGACCAGGAAGTAGATAATGTATTTTCATAAATACTATTTAATTTATTGTAAGAAATATCATATTCACTAGATTGAGTTGGATCAATTGGTTGTTCTCTTCTTGCATCAATAAAGAAATCTTGCGCAACTTTTCTTTTCTCTTCTAATTCCACTTCTTCTCTATCCAATGCATCTAGGAATCTATTTCTATGTTCTATCTTATTTGAATCTTTTACTTGTTTTTGAGTTAATGAATCAATTATTGGTATAAAATCTCTATCGAATAATACTTTAAAAATTGCTTCTATTTTTTTAGCATTTGTTCTTTGAGTAAATTCATAAAAATTCAAACCATTAGCATTGCAAAAATTTGTTAAAGATTCTTTCATGTTTCTTGGATTTGTATAAAGCAATTCAAGAATACTAGTAAATGAATTTATTTGTAAATTCTCTATTTCTTCTTGCATTAATAATTGTTGATTTAATTTTTCGTTTATTTCTTTAATAAACAAATAAGGTTTAGAAAAATCTTGTTCTCCAAATTCATAAGTTAACATCTTTTCAATAACTAAGTTATCAAATTCAGTTTGTCTTTTCTCTAATAGTGCTTTCAATTTTTCATAAAAATCTATATTTACTAATGTGTGATCTAATTCTCTTTCTAGTATTTCAAAATATTCATTATAATCCATATTACATTCTTCTTTCTTTAACATTATCTTTAATAGTTTTAACTCTAATATCTATTAATTCACTTATATGATCATTATTTGGATTCTTCATCATATTTATTCTATCATAATCATTTTCTACTGCTACTTTTTGAATTCCTAGTGCTTTCATAAATTCATTTATTCTATTTACTTCTTTTTCTAGAGATTCACATTGATTATTGATAACAAATTCTTTTGTTTCTTGGTCTATTTGTTGGTATATTTCTATTTCTCTAGTTAAAGCATCAATTTCTAATAGAAGTATTTGTAATAAATCTTTATCTAATTTGCATCCAGGAAATGCGAAATCTATTG
>CAYRXC010000040.1:4134-5468 GCA_964428195.1 uncultured Muribaculaceae bacterium
CCTTTTTTCATTTCATCTGAGAATTTCTTAATATCTTGTTCCTCATTTATTAATGCTGCAATTTCTTGAGGCAATCCCAATAAACAATGTTCAAATCTAATCTTAAATGCATCGAAAGCCATAGATTTTTTCTTATTATCATTTTCTCTTTGTCTATATGAACTGAATTCTAACCCATTTTTCTCTGCAAATTCTTTTAATGCTTTTCCATAATTCTTTTTCAAAATATTGCTATTCATTTGAATAATTTCTAATTTGAATTCCTTTATTTCTAAAATTAATTGATTTAATAAAGTTAATTGATCCCTTAAAAATTTTACTTCTTCCTCTATTTCTAATTGATCTTTTCCATAAAGAAAATCACTAATTTTATTAGAATAATCTCCATCATAATATTTTGGTTCTCTATTATTATTTGCTACTGTACTTATCAAAAATCTTTCTTTAAACTTTAATAATTCCTTCTTAGTTTCTAATTTAGTAATAATATCATCAATATAACTATACATTTCTTCCTCCTAAAAATATATTTTCTTCTATTACCGGTCTTAAGTAAACATCACTATCCATTGCTCCATTGATTGCTTCTATTGCATTTTCTTTATCAATACTACTATCGATAAATTCACTAATTGCTTCCCTTTGTTTGTTAAATTCCTCTTGATATTTTCTTATAGCACTATCTACGCTGACAAATTTTTGATCTTGATTTATAAGCCTTTGTAAATTATTCTTATTTAACGTTTCTCTTTCTCCATTATCAAGTTCAAGATAATTAGTTATCTCTTTTTCAGAAGTTTCAACTTCTAATACGAGCATTTCCAAAAAATCTTTATCCAATTTACTACCTGGAAATAAATAAGTAATCAAAGCTTCTATCAGCGCAATGTCGTATGCATCTTTTGTAGTTTTAATTAAATTCATCAATTTTTTATAAGTTTCTAATTTATGTATCAGTAAATCAATGTATTCTTTTCCCATAGCTTCCCCCCCTTTCCTTAAGCATTGATTATTATACTTATTCTTTTTATTTTGTCAAATAAAAACAAATGATATGAAATCATTTGTTTGATTTAGCATTATTATTATGGTTATTTAGTCTATTTTCTTGCTTGTTTTAAAGGATTATATGTGTTATATAAACTATTTGAATTAGAACATGTCAGCATAGTTTCATTACTATATAACAATAATATTTATTTGCATAAATTTTCTGGATAAGGCAATGCAGAATCTGCATTTATCCAACCACAACCATTTCTCATATAGATTCCTGCATCCTTAGAGTAGTAATCGTCATATATTTCCTTGAAGCTATCATTATATCCCATAAT
>CAYRXC010000041.1:0-5302 GCA_964428195.1 uncultured Muribaculaceae bacterium
TTTTTCTATTTTCCAATTTAGGAATTCCTTTGAATTTGGTGTTGTAGCACCAGAACTTAACATTATTAATGAGGAAATATAACCTCTAAGTATATACTTATATGCGTATTCTTTTATGTTTGGATCAAACATCTCATTATTATCAGTCTTGGGATTAACACTTAAATCTTTAGAAAAATGTTTATAATATTCAACTCTTAATAAATCAAAGGCGGGTTTATGAAACCAATCACTATATCTATTATCACCAATTTTTGGTATAGGTTTTATGTAATCCATATATACACCTCTTAAAAATTATTGTTTATTATATCACAAAGTATTAATTTGTATAAAAAAAATTGCATTACTGCAATCTTTATTATAATACTAAAATGGTGGACCCTGTAGGGCTCGAACCTACGACCTCCCGGTTATGAGCCGGATGCTCTAACCGACTGAGCTAAGGGTCCGCATCGCTAAATAAGATAATATCATATTGTAAGATGTTTTTCAACCATTTTTAATTAAAAAGAAAAAATAGACATTATTCTTGTCTATTCATTGAATTTAATAAATTTATTTTAAACATATCTTTATCTTGATTTATATTAGATACCATTACTCCTTTATATGTTTTTAATTCTGATTTGTGTCCTTCAAGTAATAAACTTTCAGGAGATATTGTTTCGAGTAATATAACTTTTTTATCTTCATAAACTGTGTAGTGAAGAATCATTTCGCCATGAACCTTAACGAATATATCATCGGTAGGTATGGTTAATTCAAAATGTTTTGTATTATCTTTGCTATTTTTAGATATTAGTTTACCTAAGAATACACCTTTCTTTAATGAATCATAGTATTCAAATAACAGTTTTTTATAAGCCAACATATTGTATTTCTTTACTGATTTTTCCTTTTTATTGTAATCATTTTCATCTTTGTATTCGAAAACATATCCTTTCATATAACCCCCCTATTATCTCATTTGATGTACAAATAATAGCACAATTTTATCTAAATGTCAAGTAAGATCGAATGTGATGTAATTAATCGTCAATATTATTTTTCAAATTTTGAAAATTAACACATAGAAAACATAACATTATTATCGTTTTACATTTACACAATCTACTAGTTCTTTGACTTTGTTGGTTTCTTCCCAAGGCAATTTTACATCATCTCTTCCCATATGTCCATAAGATGAAAGTAATTTATATTGAATATTTTCTAAATCTAATTCCTTGATCATGTTAAATGGAGTAAAATCAAATACTTTCAAAACTGCATTGTATAACAAATCTGCATCAATTCTAGAGGTATTAAATGTATCAATTATTATAGATAATGGCTTATTTATCCCAATAGCATATGAAACTCCTACTTCACAGATGTCAGCAAGATTTGCTGCAACTATATTCTTAGCTACATATCTTGCATAATAGCTAGCAGTTCTATCTACTTTTGTATAATCTTTACCACTAAATGCACCGCCACCGTGTTTAGAGATACCTCCATAAGTATCTACTATTATTTTTCTTCCAGTTAATCCACTATCACCTTCTGGTCCTCCAATTACAAAATTACCAGTGGGATTAATCAATATTTTAGTGTTTTCGTCAATTAATTCATTTATTTCGTGTTTTATTACATTTTTAATAATATCTTCTTTCAAAGATTCAATATTTGGATCATGTTGAGTGGATATTAATATAGTATCTATTCTAATAGTTTTATTTCCATCATATTCAATACTTACTTGTGTTTTTCCATCTGGTCTTAAATATGGTAATATCTTATTTATTCTTACTTCTTCTAGCCTTTTTGCAAGTTTATGTGCTAAATAGATTGGTAAAGGCATCAATTGTTTTGTATCTTTGCAAGCATATCCAAACATTATTCCTTGATCTCCTGCACCAATATCTATTGATTTTAAACCTAATGCTATATCTTGGGATTGTTTATTAATATCAATTATTATCTTTGAATTATCGATATCAAAACCATTTTCTTTGTTATAACCAATCTCAATTATAGTATTTTTTATTACTTTTGGTATATCCACAACACCATTAGAAGTAATTTCACCAAATACAACAACTAAGTTCTTTGATATAATTGTTTCGCACGCTACCCTAGATTTCTTATCTTGTTTTAGGTATTCATCTAATATAGCATCTGATATTCTATCGCAAATCTTATCAGGATGACCTATTGTTACAGATTCTGATGTTATTATTTTATTCATTTACTCTTCTCCTTCTTTTTTTTTAATGATTCTTAGATTTGTTTGATATATAAATATAAGTACCCTCTTTGTTTGCTGGTCTTGTAGGTTTTAATCCATTTTTGATAAGCAATTTATCTAATGTTGCTATTGAGGTATCTACTGTTAGTTTCTTGTCTTTTGTTGTTTTCATTTTTTCTCCTTTCCTACACCTAATAAAAAAAGTACTCTTGAAAACCAAGAGTACTAGAATAGTCTTATCTTTCGGTTTCCCGCAGGATTTAGCACCTAACTTAAAAGGTTGCTTTAGCTTCATTGGGCCCGTTCCCTCCACTAATCTTTATAAGGTATATAAATTTTTACTTCTTAATAATATCAAAATATTATATTGCAGTCAATAGATAAATTATCTTCTTGAATTACTGTTTATTTTATTTTTTCTATATTTTTCTTCTTTCAAATTAGTATAATTTCCAATATATTTAATAATTTTTTTGTTATCTATTTCAAAGGTTTCATCAGATAATTTATCAATAAAATATCTATCATGAGATATAAATAAAATTGTACCAGCATAATCTTTTAAAGCTTCTTCTAACATTTCTCTTGTATCAATATCTATATGGTTGGTTGGTTCATCAAGTATTAAAAAATTTGCTTGTTTTTGTATAAGCTCAAATAGTTTTAATCTAACTTTTTCACCACCAGATAGTTTTCTTACCCTTTTAAAAACATTTTCACCATAGAATAAAAATTTTGCAAGAGATGCTCTCAAATATGTTTCGGTACCATTAAAATATTTTCTTGCAGTTTCTAATACTGTAGAGTCCTCGTTTTCAAATGATATTTCTTGAGGAAGATATCCGATATTTATATTGCTTCCTAGTATAATTTTACCATCTAAAACGTTAGCATCACTATCCTCTAAAATCATTTTTATTAAAGTGGATTTTCCACTACCATTATTTCCCATTAAACATGCTTTTTTTCCGAAATTTAATAATAAATTAGCATTTTCAAATAAAATTTTATTTCCAATCGATGCTGATAATCTTTCTATTTTTAAAACATCTTTTCCAGATCTTTTTTGAATTTGAAAATTTAATGGCAAATCTTTTTTAGAATCTGGTTTATCTATAAGTTCTAGTTTATCTAATCTTTTTTGAATGCTTGCTGCTCTTTTGAAGAAAGACTCACCACCTGGAAAAGCTAGTTTTCCAAATTCTTGTAGTTTTTTAATTGATGCTCTCATAGCATTTATTTTTTTTTGTTGATCTTTAAAATCTTCAAATTCTGAAATAGTTCTTCTTTCATTTTCTTTAACATAATAAGAATAATTTCCAAAAAAAACTTCTGATTTTCCTCTATCTATTAGTATAGTCTTTGTAGTTACTCTATCCAAAAAATATCTATCGTGTGAACTAATCAGTATAGTCCCTTTGTAATTTGAAAGACATTCTTCTAACCATTCTAGTGTTTCTATATCCAGGTGATTAGTAGGCTCATCTAATAGTAAAATTGAAGGTTCTGAAAAAATCAAAGCTGCAAAATTGACGATAGTTTTTTCGCCACCAGATAAGGTTGAATATTCTCTTTCAAGGATATTATTATTTATTTTAAAACCCTCACATATTTTATTTAGGTTTGTTTCTATTTGATAGCCACCAATTTTTTCAAAGTGTTCTTGTAATCTTCCATAGGTAGCTAAGACACTTTCTAAATTATTAGCATCTGAATTACTTAATTTATCTTCTTGTAAGCGAATTTTTTCTTCTGCTTCATATACTTCTTTCTTACCTAATTTTATAACATCTATTACTTTTGTGTTTTTTTCAAATTGTAATGGAATTTGAGAAAGCATACTTATAGTTGAACCTTTTCTTATAGATAAACTACCAGAATCTGGTTTTTCTTCTCCTACAATTATTTTAAATATTGTTGTTTTTCCACTTCCATTAGGCCCTATTAAAGCTACCTTTTCTCCGGTCTTTAGTTCCATATTAAAATCATTTAAAATTTTATTAAATCCAAAACTTTTTACTATATTATTTAAACTTATTTCTATCATATTAATACCTTTTTATAGAGTTCACACTTGCAGTAATTACAGTATGATATCACTAATTATATCTTTGGTTTCTCCCAAGAAGCATATGAACACTTAGGATATCTATTGCATCCATAAAAGAATTTCCCTTTTTTAGTTCTTTTTTCTACTACTTTTCCTTCTTTACATTCAGGACATACACCAAATTCTTTAACTTCTTTTATTTCTTTTTTGATATACTTACAAGTTGGATAATTAGAACAAGCAATAAATTTTCCATATTTACCAATTCTTTCTACTAAGGGGTTATTACATTCTGGACATAATTCTCCGGTTTCTTTAACATTTTTTTCCATAGTTTCAAACGCATCCTTTACTTTTGGTTCAAAATATTCCCAAAAATCTTTCAATAAAATATTCCATACTACTTTATTTTCTGCAATCTTATCAAGATCTTCTTCCATATTCGCAGTATATTTAACGTTTATTATGTCATTAAACTTTTCTTGTAGTTTAAGAGTTGTTTCTATTCCTATTTCAGTTGGTACAAACTTCTTATCTAAAATTTCAACATATTTCCTATCTTTTAGAGTTTCTACGATTGATGAATATGTAGAAGGTCTTCCTATACCTAACTCTTCCATTTCTTTGATTAACCTTGCTTCTGTATATCTAGGAGGTGGTTGAGTAAAGTGTTGTTCTTTTGTAATATTTGAAGATGTCAATATATTTGATTTGTATTTTTCTAAAGGAGGCAATATAGTATCTTCTCCACTTTCATAATCAGAATATACTTTTAAATATCCATCGAACACTATTATTTGCCCAGTTGCTTTAAATTTATAATTATTGTTATCTAATACTACAGAAGTTTGTTCTACTTTCGCTTCCTTCATTAATGACGCTAGAGCTCTATAATAAATCAAACTATATAACTTATATTCATCATTAGTTAAGTATTGTTTTACGCTCTCTGGAGTTCTTTTTATGCTTGTAGGCCTTATTGCTTCATGAGCATCTTGAACATTATCATTTTTCTTTGCTTT
>CAYRXC010000042.1:0-5301 GCA_964428195.1 uncultured Muribaculaceae bacterium
TTAAATAAAGTATTAGATAATTTTGATTCACATTCATCAAAAAATAATAAACATTTTCTCATGCATCCCCCCTTATATCCTTTTTTCTATTTTTTTAGCTAATGTCTTAATAGTTGTATCTCTAATTTCTTCTGGAATATACTTAGTTAGTAAATCCGGTTCTGTTAATTCTACTTCCATTACTATTGGTTGTTTATTATGTTCTACCATATCAACTCTCATATATAAATAACCACTATATTCAGGTATAGATTCGATTCTTCTTGCCAATTCAAACATATCTGATGACATATCTTTTTCTAATTCTGGATTTCTCTTTTCGTGAAATATTGAAGGATATCTTCTTACATTATGAGTATTTTTACCATCTATAAATATACTAGATATTTCTCCGCTATCAATTTCAGTTATAAATGGTTGGATCATTAATCCATTATTTTTTTCTTTTACTATATCACTCATTAATTCATTTAATTCATAAATTTGTTTATTATTTGGTCTATTATTATCTCCCGTCAAATCAATTAAATATGTGTTATTTCCACTTCCTGATATTATTGGTTTAACTACAAATATTTTTGTTTTATCAAATTGATTCTTAATTACTTCCATCACTGAATTACTAATACTATCTAATATCTCTTTTTCATATATAAATTCAGTTTTTACTGTAGGTATTCCATATCTTTGCAAGGTATTAAATTGAACATCTTTTCTAATATTATTCTCAATTAACTCTGTAGAGTTAAAAATAGTAATCTGTTTTTGTTTCACGTGTTTTAACCAATTATAAAATTGCTCTAATTTATCTTGATAACCCCAAATACTCCTAATAATTAAGCAATCGTATTCCAAAATATCTACATTTGAGTCTTCCCACGAAATTAAATTTGAATCTATTCCTAAAGTTAACAATTCTTTATTTAGGTACAAATCTTCTTTAATTTTATTTATCCATTTATTACAAGATACTATTCCAACTTTTTTCATTTTAGTTTCCTCAATGTTTTATTCATTGCACCCATATGATTTATTAAGTCGTTTTTTTCTATTGCAGTTGTAACTCGTCCAATTAATTGATTGGAATTTGGAAAAGAGATTGATTGTCCTAAAATCAATTTAATCTTTTCTGTTTCGTACATGTGTTTTAATAATTCTATTTCGTCAGTTATTTGTCTTTTATCCGAAGTTTTATTTTTTAAATCTGTGAAATTCAATAGAGCAAAAAATCCAGATTCAGGAAATGTTCCTCTTACAAAATCAACTCCAGGAATACCCTCTAAGACATCTTTTAAACTATAATCTGAGTATAATAACTCTCTTATATTAAATTCTATTGTTTTCCTAGTGTTTGAGTCTTCTATGCTATCTAATCCATTTACTAAGGCTTTTAATAATTGCAATCTATATTTATATTCTTCAATAATTGGACTAAAGTATTTTTCATACTCTATTTGTCTTTCATCGCTAGCATTAAATGCTCCAGCCATTGCTTTAGCTTGTAATACTGGGGAAGAATCCATAGTTTGAAAAATATAATTTCTAATACCTCTTATTATAATAGGATGCGCTACTACCATTCCAGCTCTAATACTTGCCAATCCATAGCCTTTTGATAATCCAAATAAAGAAATTGTATTATCAAAATATTTTTTGTATGTTGCCATAGGTAAAGCTAAGTTTTCCCTATCGAATGTCAAATCTCTATAAATTAAATCATCAATTACGAATACACCATTTTTTAAACAAACATCTCCTATTTTTTCAAGAGTTTGTTTGTTATTAGAATTCATTACTTTTCCTAAAGGATTATGCGGATTTTCATTTAGAAAAGCAACGACTTTTGGAGTATAATCTAATTTCCCAGCATATTTTTGTTTTAACTTCTCATTTATTTCTTTAATCCTTAAATCTAATTTATCAGCATTTACATACCAATCATCATCTTCACTTAATGGTAGAATTTCTATATTCATATTATTTGAACGTTCTGGTACAAATGTAAATAAACCATAGTTTGGTCCTGTCATTAATATTACATCAAATGGTCTACCAATAATCGTACAAATAATTGAAAAAGCTTGAGTAGTAGATAATGTAAATATTATATTATTTTCATCTATTTTTTCATTGCTTTCAAAGCCTTCTTTTATTAAATATTCTACTATTTCCCTTTTTGATTTATCATCACCTGCTGCCATTGGATACTCTGACATATCATCAAAGTTGATCGACTCAATTATTCTTTTTTGAGATAACGGAAATGGTGGAGTTTTCATTGGACTTCCTCCACCTAAAGATTTTGAAGGAATATCTCTTATTCTATCATTTAGTAATTCATATAAACCATTACCATAAACACTAAAAGCATCATATATCTTTTTTACTTCAACAGAAAAATCGGTTCCATCCAACCTTGTTCCTAAATCAGGTAACCCCCTAATAAAACTTTCTAAGACAGGATTTTGTTCAATAACCCTTTTTAAAGAATCTGATAATTCGCTCATATTTATCCCCCTTTAATAAAAAAACAGTCATAAAAACAACTGTTTTAGAAACAAAATTTATTAATCATACTAATTAAACTTATTATATTTTTCATACAATCAACCCCACAAAACTAGTAATCGAGATATATACTATCATTAACTAATAAAAAAATCAACTTATATAACGTATGAAATTGAATTTTTTTTATTTTACTATAATCATTTATCTATTCTATATGTATTGAGGTCCAATTGAATTAATTTCTTCATATTTTTTATTATATTTTTCTGTATTAATAACTACAATAGGAAGATTGTATTTTTGACAAAATTCAAAGTCCCATTCACTTGGTTCATCATAACAAAGAAGTGCTTTTGGTTTTATATTTTCTATATTTTGCATTTTAATTTCAGCATATTTTTTTGAATCATTTAATATACTTTGTGGGGAATGATATTCATTTACAGTAAATGAATCAGTATTATTAGACCATGAATCATCATGATATACATGTCGAATATTTTCAGGATTAACTCCATTATATATGAATGTTAAAAAATGATTGGGATTCTTATAGGTCTGAATATTCTCAGTTCCGATATAAGAAAAAGAAGTTCCAGGTCTAAAAGCTATTTCTTGAGATGGTTGTTCATTAAACTTAATAACCATAGCATTAGTTCTAACAAATGCATAAAAATCCTCTCCATCTAAATAGAGTACTTCACATCCGTATATATTTTCTTTATATAAAGATGAATTGTTATCAAACTGAGTAGCACCATCAACAAGTAACTTAGAAGATATTAATCTTAGTTGTGTTTTTAAATTTAAAAATCCATTTCTATAGTCTTTTCCTTTAAATTTATCAAAGACTTGAAGCAAATCAGAATTTTTTGAATTATCTATAAGATCGATTATATTACAATATAAATTACTTTCATCAATTAATTCTAAACATTCAGAAGGATTTCTAGATATAAATATTTTAATTGTTTCTATATCAATCTTAATATTATGATATAGATCTCCAAATAAATATTCAACAAATAAATCATTCAATACATTGGTCTTAACATGAAAAGATAGAGCTTCCATACCTGTATCATTATTATGTTTTTTGGTAGTTTCAACAATCCGATCTTCATAATAATCAGCATAATTATAAGGAGATACTATCCTATCAATAATTTGATTTGAATCATTGAATTCATTATATTTATTACTAAAAACATCTTCAATATATTTTCTACGAGCTAAAATAATCTCTTCATCACTAAAAGAAAATAAATCACGATATTTTCTTATAAAATAATGAAAACATTTACTATCAAAATTAGATACTAATAAACTAATATCTTTATCATAATTAAAATCAATTAAAATTCTTTTTCCAACCTCAGTATTACATCTACTTATAAATTCAATTAATTTTTCTGGAATAGATATTAATTTTGAATTTAATTCCTTTGCTTCATTTATTAGATGATTAACACTTTCATAATCTAACGATTTGAAAGATGCATAAGATAAACCAGTTTCGCTTATAAAATCATTGATAAGTTTTGTATGTTTTTTTGTTTTATCTAAACTTTCTACATTTCTTAAATATCCTATATTTTTAATATCATAATTATCATCATCAAAAAGAATCATATATATCTCCTTTTCCACTCTATCTAAATACAATCTTTCTTTATTTATTAACAGCACATTAATTTTTATTATGCCGATCAATTATTATTCATTTTTTTGTTAATAGTTTTAAAAAGATATCTTCATTTCCATTATAACTTAAAGGTGATATTGGTGATGGATGATATATAGGTATTACAGCATACTCTACACCCGTTATTTTGATTTTATACTCATTACCTACAACATCAGCAAATTTTTTATAGTTAATATCGTTAAGAACACTCTTTGTTGCAACATCACCAAGAGTAAGTATTAATTTTGGATTTAGTATTTCTATTTGTTTCAACAAGTAAGGATAACAATTACTTTTACAGTAGTTTAAATCAGATCTTTTAGGTGAAAAACATTTTACTGCCTCTACAAATGTAATATCTTCTAGATTATAATTTATTAAGTTAAGTAAATTAGTCATTATTTTACCTGAACCAGTAATATTACCATCTTCTTTATACCAGCATTTTCCACTTTTTCTCCATCCATTATTTGCAGGAGCTTCACCAATTACTAATATATCACCCTTTTTACCATATGAAATTGTAGTATTATGATTGAATTTCTCAACTATATTTATACACTTATCACAACTCAATACTTGACTATCTATTTCATCTAGCTGTTTTAAATAATTATCGAATCTATTACTAAAGATATTATATTTATTAACAAAGTCTGCATTATTGATAATTTCATCTTTTGTTATTATAATTTCATTTTCATAAACTTCATTGTTTTTAAATTGATCTTTTGTAATATCAAAAATTTTACCATTCAAAGAATTAAAGTAATGGATTATATTTGAATTTTTTATATTTACTCTTTTTATTTCACCACCATAAAATTCAAAAAATTTTAATGCTACAATTGCACTATGACCTAAAGTTGGATTATTTCCATTCCATTCACTTTGCAAATCTGTATAACATGTATCTCTATTATAAGTTTTATTTAATCCATATAAAAATTTATTAAAATCCATATTATCTCCTATATAAAGTATAACACTAATCATAGTGAATTAAATCAAAAAAAATGTAACAACTTAGTTATCACATTTTATCTTAAAATAGTATACTTTATATTAATTCATTTTAAATTAATACACCCACACATTAAGAG
>CAYRXC010000043.1:0-4564 GCA_964428195.1 uncultured Muribaculaceae bacterium
CTCTTTAGAGTGGTTGTAGACCGAGGTCTAACAAACGTATAAATTTTATCATAAAGATATATTTAAGTCAAATAAAAAAAGACATTTCTATCTTTATTTTCCACCTTTAATCTTAGGTGTCTTTTTTAATGAAAGATCAAACTCGTTTTCTGGCAATAAATAGTCTTCATTTTTTAATGGTGAAATTAATTGAATAACTTCATTTACAGTTGCAATATTTCTTCCAGTATCAATTATACCCCTATTAGAGGTCTTGCCATAAACCTCAATTTTAGATAATGGAATTGTATAAGATCTTTTTATATCATAGTTATTTGATGCTCCCATTAATAACAAAGCCGTCAATACAGACAATGTTCTCTTTCTATTTTTCATAATATCCTCCTTTTTATAACGAAGCATATTATACGCGCTTTACTTAATTTGTCAAATTAAGCCTTCTTCATAAAAACTAAAATAATTATTATTTCCCAAAATAATATGATCTAATATTGGAATCTTTTGAAGATTTCCAATCTCTAATAATGTATTGGTCAATATTTTATCTACGTCACTTGGAGTAGAATCTCCTGTAGGATGATTGTGTACACAAACAATATATGATGCAGAATATAAATAAGCATATTTAAATATTTCTCTAGGATGGACTGTACTATTGTTTACTGTTCCAATAAATAAAAGTTTTATTCCTAATACATTCTTTTTTATATCCAAGTACATAGTATAAAATTGTTCTTGAGTATTATCTTTAATAATATCTTTAAAAATATTATATATGTCTTCTCCATGTCTAATCTTTTCTTTTTTAATTAGATAATCACTATATACCCTCCTACCTAATTCTAAAGCTGAAATCAATTCTATTGTTTTAACTTTTCCTATACCTTTTATTTTTGAAAGCATATTAATATCTAATTTTCTCAAATCACTAATTGATTCAAATACATTTAATACTTTCTTAGATAAATCATTAACAGATTCTCCTTTTGTTCCAGTTCTAATTATTATAGCTATAAGTTCTTCATTAGAAAGAGAACTCACTCCATACTTGATAAGTCTTTCTCTAGGTCTTTCTTCTTTGTTCATTTCTTTTATCATTTAATCACCATTAGTATATTAGACAAAAAAAAAGCAATTCTTTTAATTGCTTTGATTCTTTGAATTTACTATCAACCAGAAAGTTGATCCAAATCCCAGTAATATGACAAGGATGTTAACAAAAGGCAATAATGACAGAACATTTAATACTAATATTCCAATCAAAGAGAATATAATTATTCTACTTTTTTCAGGAAACACCAACTCATTGATAAAATTTCCTAATAAATAACCAGAAAATACGAATGATATATACATTATACAAAAATATATTAATAAACAAAATAAACCAATATAGAATGTAAAATTCGGAATCATTAAGAATAATGACAAAATTGGTAAAACGATAAATATTCCTAGCCCAATACTAATATTTTTTAAGTAATTAATTGGTTTTTCATATAATGATTTCAAATTAACAAATATTTTTGGAAATAACCAATTAATAAGAAGAAACATTAACATAATACCTACAGTTTTATAAATGAATAAATATATATCGTGTGTCTTCTCATTTTCATTACCAATAAAATCTCCTTTGTAAGTTTCTATATTAAATTGTTCTTTGTTTGCTATTTCAGTTTGTGCTGAATCATTATACTTTAATAACCCATTAATTACCGCTCCCTCTTCAATAACAATTCTATTTGCTCCAATTTTTACATCACCACTTATTTTAGCTCCATTTTTTATAATTACACTAGTAGCACCTATAAATGCATCTCTATATATTTCTCCCTCAATTGATACTTCATTAGAAAATACAAACAAATCTCTATTTATTTTTCCTTCTTCGTTTAACTTAAATATTGTAGAAGCACTAAACAAATCTCTCTTTACAACGTTATCGATTTCTAATTTTTGACTTAGTATTATTCCATAATCTAAATCAGCATTTATATCGATGCCCTTAGTCAAGAAAAACCCAATTCCATTAATATTTTTGTTTAGGGTAATATCTTGTCCAATATAAATACCACTTCCATTTACTTCTTTTTCAATTGTAAAATCATCTTGAATATTATAATCAAACTTGTTATTTACTTCTTCAATCTCTTGTTTTTCAATCAATAACTCATTTTCTATTTGAATATCATTAATCTCTTCTTCAGCATTGACGATTATTAAAGAAGAAAAAAACAATACAGTAATAAATAATACAATCTTTTTCATATATACCTCACTATTATATTTTAACATATTTAATTAATTAAATATTGATTTATCGTATAAAACATTAATATCTACTGCTCCATTTATTCCATCTATTCTACCATCTTGACATAGTTGCCACATAGAATAATTTCCTTTGTAATTAGTGTTTTTAGTATAATGAGCCAACCAAGTAGGATATTTTTTTATATTCCATATATTTTCTAAATAGTATTTGCTACTATAGTTCATAGCTTTATAACCATTATCTTCCAAGGTACTCATATACTTTATAGCTATATCATTAATATCTCTTTGACTCAGCCCATAAGTTGCGAACTTACCCCAATCTTCAAAGTCAAAAGTCACTGGCAAATCAACTTTATAGTCTTTTAACTTATCTACTACCCATAATGCTTGTTCTTCTGCTATTTCTAAACTAGTTGCATATGAATAGAAATATATTCCAACGGGAATGCCCACCCTATTAGCACCTTTAATGTTTCTTTCAAATTTATTATCTATTACGTATTCTCTTTTTGTTCCATTTTGATAACCTACTCTAATCATAATGAAATCAACGTTATTTTCTTTTAACTTGTCAAAATTGACATCTCCTTGCCATTTAGAAATATCTAAACCTATTTTAGTGTCTTCATTCTTATGTAAATCTACTATATCTTCATATATTGTCTTTGTAGTAATTGGTTTGCTAGGAGAAAATTTATCAACAACATTTAAAATAAAATCTTTTGAATTAACATTTCCTGATTCATCAGTTACTATAAACTTAAGATTATAACTTCCTGTCTTACTGACATTGTAGTCGCCTTCAATTTTCCTTTCTGGATTTTTAGTATAATTATCTAAAGATATCATTAAATACTCTAGTTTTTGACTAGTACCTTTTAATACAGAATATTTACTACTTCCAAGTATTATTGGAATTGTGTTATCTTCTACTTTATATTTTATATTGACTGTTTTTTCTTTTCCATCTTTATTTATGTACACAAATTCAAACCTTTTATCTCCTAATACTAGAGTATCAATTAATTTGTCTTCTTTTATTTTTCCATCAGTTATGCTTATAAAATCTGATATATTATAATCATTATATACCTCTAATATAAGATCTTTTTTTATTATTAAATCACTATAATCTTCAATATTTACAATTTTATTAATGCCTATCCAATAGCATATGTAGGATGAATATAATAATAGGACTAATAAAAATGCACTAGTTATTAATCTTTTTTTCATATACCCTCCATATATATTATAGCATTTTTATTTATAGATATTAACACTTATTACAATAAGATGTTATAATTTTGATATGGAGGATTTTATGAAATATAAAGTTGTTACTTTAGGTGGAGGAACCGGAATGAGTTCTCTATTAAAAGGGATAAAGAGGTTCCCTCTAGAAATATCTTCGATTGTGTCTGTTAGTGACGATGGAAAAAGTACTGGTAGATTAAGAGAAGAATTTGGGATACCTGCAGTTGGTGATGTAAGAAAGGTACTAGTTGCATTATCTGAAGTTGAACCTTTAGTTGAGGATCTATTCGATTATAGGTTTTCATCTGGAGAAGGTTTAAGCGGTCATACTACAGGCAATTTATTACTTACTGCTGCTGCAAATATATGTGGAAATATGAGCGATGGAATTGAAGCCTTATCAAAGATATTGAGTTTAAAAGGGAAAGTAATTCCTCTTACAGAAGATAACGTACATCTAATAGCTAAGATGAAAGATAAAACAATAATAGAAGGAGAACATAATATTACTGCTGCAAAAAAAGAAATTTCTAAAATATACTATAAAGAAAATCCAATCGTAAATGAGAAAGCTCTGCAAGCAATTAGAGAAGCAAACGTTATAGTATTAAGCATGGGTTCATTATTTACAAGTGTTATTCCAAATTTAATATGTAAAGGAATAACAGATGAAATAGATAAATCAAAAGCTCCAGTAATGTACGTATGTAATATGATGACTCAACCAGGAGAAACAGACAATTTCAAAGTTAGTGATCATATACGATTATTGAATAGATATTTAGGCAAAAAGAAAGTATCTATTGTAGTTGCAAATGATACTATAATAGATGAAGATATAAGAAAAAGATATGAAACATTAGAACAAAAAGATCAAGTAATCTTAGATAGAGAAAATTTAACTAATATAGAAATAATATCAGATGACTACTTCATAATAGAAAATAATTTAATAAGACACGACTCAATAAAACTTGGATTAGCAATATTCTCATATTTATTAAAAAAAGAAAGAAATCATCAATGA
>CAYRXC010000044.1:0-4269 GCA_964428195.1 uncultured Muribaculaceae bacterium
GCAATAATAGAAACAAATCCAGACATCATTATTCCAAATTGTGCAATGGATATCCTTTCGTTTAATGACATTCCTGAAAATGCTTCAGCAGTCATTATAGATCCAATTGCTGCTATATAAGAAAAGCTAGATCCATAATATAATGGTATTTTTTTGCCTGTAACTAAAATAAAAACCAGGGTAGCTAAACCACTGGCAAATATCGTTGTTGAAACATGAAAACCTGTAATTAATGCAACTAATACAGTTGCTGGGAACATAACTACTATTTGTTGAAGAGCAAATAATATGAGTTCAAAAAATGGTGGTCTTTCATCAGGTAGATAACCAATTATTTTTTCATTTTTTTTCATTTTTACCTCCTAAAAAATTTTAAAAAAAAATACTGTTTCCAGTAGATTGTTTTATTTATAGAATGTAAGCTAGTCAGTAATAACAAAATAATACAATCTGACTGAGTTCGATCTATCTAATTTCGGATATCCTAACAACTAATTATACACAACATATTTTTTATGTCAATACATATTATAAGTTTTTTATATGTTATAATTCAATTGGGTGAAAATATGATAGATTTACATATTCATACTAATTATTCCGATGGAAGTAGTACTGTTAAAGAGGTATTAGAAGAAGCTAATAAGCTTTCTCTAAACATAATATCTATTACGGATCATAATGTAGTCGGTGCTTATGATGAATTGGAAAAAGCAGATATTAGAAAACTATTTAATGGAGAAATAATAAAAGGTTGTGAGATTACAACAACATATAACGGAGAGGTAATTGAGGTATTAGGATATGATTTTGATCTTACTACTATGAAAAAATTACTAAAACAAAACGTATTAAGTACAGAACAAAAACAATTAAAAGAATTTGAACTTATTAAAAAGAGATATAAAGATATTGGAGTTGTATTCGATGAAAGAAATATAACTTTTGATCCCAAAAAAGAATCTTGTAGAGCAAGCTTTGTACAAGAAATAAAAAGATATCCAGAAAACTATAAATTCTTTTTAGAAAAAAGTTCTATAGAGAATAAAAGTGGATTTACTAGAAATGAAGTATATAACCCTAAGAGTCCATTATATGTTGATGAATCATCGTTGTATCCTAGTTTAGAAAGAGCAATAGATATTGTTCATAAATCAGGAGGTTTATGTTTTTTAGCTCATGTATTTGCATATTCACCAACAATAAGTAAAGAGTTAGATAATATAGTTAGTAATTATAATCTAGATGGAATAGAATGCTATTACACTACATTTACAGAAGAACAAATTTTATTTTTGAAAGATTATTGTGAAAAACACAATTTATTTATGAGTGGTGGATCTGATTTTCATGGAAATAATAAATTAAATCACAATATGGGAATTGGAAGAGGTAATATGAATATACAAGAAAGCTTAATTGATTCTTGGCATAATAATAAACATAAAAGGAAGTAATTATTTACTTCCTTTATAGTATCTTTTATTTTTAGGTTTATTAATAGAAGATTTTCTTTTGTTATTATCATTGGGTTTGTTATTTATAATTTTTCTATTATTGTGCTTTTGTTGTGGTTTTACTTCTTTTAATACCATTGTATATTTATGATCGATTACTTTTATTTTGTGATTGATTAGTTTTTCTATCTCTTTAACGTTATTTAATTCTGCACTAGTACAAAGAGAAATTGCTTTTCCTTCTTTACCTGCACGAGCAGTCCTTCCGATTCTATGAATATAGATTTCATTTTTTTCGGGCACATCATAATTGATAACTAATCCTAAATCGTTTATATCGATTCCTCTTGCCGCTATATCTGTTGCAATCATTATCTTTGTTTTTCCTGTTTTAAAATCTTGTAAAGCTTTCACTCTGTTTGATTGTGTCTTATTCCCATGAATAACACTCGTCTTTATATCAAATTCATCTAATTTTTCTGCTAATTTATTAGCGCCATGTTTTGTTCTAGTAAATATCAAAGTAGTCTTTTTTTCTTTGGTAGACAATAATTCCAACAATAATGAAACTTTATTTGTACTATCTACATAATATAATTCTTGTTCTATTTTATCAGCAGTAACTTCATCTGTCTTTGTCTTAATAATGATTGGATCTTTCATAAATTGTTTGCTTAATTCTTTTACTTCATTATTAATAGTAGCTGAGAACAATAATGTTTGTCTTTCTTTTAATGTTTTACCAATAATAAATTTAATGTCTCTAATAAAACCCATATCTAACATAGTATCTGCTTCATCTAACACTAGTATCTCTACATTGCTAATATTTGCTATTCTTTGATTTATCAAATCAACTAATCTTCCAGGAGTAGCAACCAATATATCTACACCTTTTTGTAATACATTTTTTTGAGAGGTTTGATTAACCCCTCCTAATACAACTCCACATCGTATATTTGTTCCTTGTGAGTAATTTAATATGTTATCTCTTATTTGAATTGCTAGTTCTCTTGTGGGTGATACTATTAGTGCTCTAATTTTTTTATCTAACTTGTTTTCCTTAATTAACATATCTATAATGGGTAAACCAAAAGCTGCGGTTTTACCTGTACCTGTCTGTGCTAAACCTATCAAGTCTTTCTTTTTTAGTATCTCTGGTATTGCTAATTCTTGAATAGGGGTAACTTCTGTATATCCTATCTTTTCAACCGCATCTAATATTACTTTTTCTAATTTTAATTCTTTGAATTTCATTTTTCCTCTTTTTCTTGCTAATGAACTATAACATACTTTTATGAAAAAACCAAATTATTAATTGAAAGAGTAATATTTATTACTAAAATAATGAATTAATAAATATATAAGTATAGAAAATATTTATTTCTCGATAAATTTATGTTATATTATGTATAGTATAAGGAGTGATAAAGATGTCTAGAATATGTAACAATTGTGGTTCGCAACTCAATGATGATAATAGTAATTTTTGTAGGAACTGTGGAAACAAACTAAATAGTAAAACATACAATAAAGATTTACTTTTAGTTTCAAAAATTTTTATGATTATTTCTTGTGTTTCAATAGGATGGACGATAATACCTTTAGCGTGGTTAATTCCAATGACAATTAAGATTAGTAATAGAGAGAAGAACAATACAAAATTAAGTACTGCATTTAAAGTTTGTACTTTATTATTTGGAAATACTCTATCAGGTATTCTTTTGCTTTGCGATGAAGAGATATAGGAACTTTAATAGGACAACATTGGCGATAGTCGTAATTATTCAGTAAGATTTTAGTGCACAAAATAATAATATGTATTAGTATTACTTATTGGTTACAAATATAATTATGGTGGTGATAATATGGAAAAAGATAATAAAAATAAAATAATATTAGCAATATTAATATTATTTTTTTTAGTATCAATATTATCGTTTAGTACTTATTTATATCTAAATAAAAAAGAAAGTAAATTAGAAAAAACACAATTAAAAGACGGAAAAACATTTATTAAAAAAGTAAGTAACTATAGTATTTATATAGATACGTATGGAAAAATGTATTATGTTTATGATGAAGAAAATAATGAATTTTTTGCATATCTTGATGAAACTAATAATGAAAATTATTTAAGATTTACTGAAGATAAAAAAGAAAAAATAATAAATATTAAAGATTCAATATTATTAGAAGGGGGCGCTTTTAGTTGTCGTTTCTTTTCAGCTAATAGCTATAGTATTTGCATGGACGATACTATAATTGAAGAATCAAATAAATTTGGAGTAGTTTCTTTAAAAACAGGGGAGACTTTAATAGATAGAAAATATGATCAAATATCACAAGATAAGAATGGCAACTTTCTAGTAAAATTAAATGATAAGTATGGCTTATTTAGTATTAAAGGAGAAATATTATTAGAAGTAAAATATGATTATTTGGGTTATAGTGAAGAAACAGGGTATATAACGATATTAGGTAATAATTTAGTATCTTATGACAAAGATATTAAAGAGAAAACTTTTCCAACAGACATAAGAGGAACAGTAGCAATAACAAATTCAAGTAGTTTCTATTTTAGTGGGGGAAGTGTATTAGTATATCAAGATATAAACAAGGGATTACAAGGTCCAAAATATAGTGGGACCACTTATACTGGTAATCAATTAATAATATATGATGTATATTCTGGATGTTATGGCGATTCAATAATGTATGTAATAAAAGATAGTAAAGCAAATAAAATATCTTCAAATGAGGTAAGCAAGTTAACTAATTGTTTTTAATACTATATAAATAATATTTTGAA
>CAYRXC010000045.1:0-4249 GCA_964428195.1 uncultured Muribaculaceae bacterium
ATGAGGTAAGCAAGTTAACTAATTGTTTTTAATACTATATAAATAATATTTTGAATATATATGAGTTGTTTTATATATTTTACTAATATGATATATTATATAATAGAGGAGCGTATATGATAAAAAGAATTAAGAATAGAGCATTTACTTTAATAGAATTACTTGCGGTTATTGTAATATTAGCGGTAATACTAACGATAGCAATTCCAAGAGTATTAAATGTAATAGAGGAATCTGATAAAGAATCATTTAGATTAACTGGAGAAAGCTTAATAAGAGGAGCAAAAGATAGATTAGTCTATGATATGGAAGAAACTGTAGAAGGTAAAACTTATACTATAGAAGATGGAGCATTTGTAGGAGATTCAATACCTATTACAGGAGAACTTCCAGAAAATGGAGTAATAAATGTAACAAGAGAAGGACTGACTTCAATAGCTATATCAAACGATAAATGGTGTGCAAAAAAAACGAAGGTAGTGATAATGTAATAGTAAGTAAGGATCCGGAATGTAAACTTGATATTCCAGAAGCAGTAGCCGATAGTTGTTTTATCAGAACAGATGATGGATTTGAAGTGACAATAACAGGATACGAAAATTCGTGTTCAAAAAACGTTATAATTCCATCTCAACTAGATGGATTATCTGTAGGAATAATAGGAGATTTTTCTTTTGAATATCAAGATTTAACATCCGTAAGTATTCCAAATAGCGTTCACACAATAGAAGGCTGGTCATTTGTTTATAATCAACTTTCAAAAGTAATCATTCCAAATAGTGTTACTTTTATAGGAGAAGAAGCATTTCATGATAATAATATATCTATTTTAGAAATACCTTCAAGTGTTATCACAATTAATATTAGAGCTTTTAATGATAACCTACTGCCCGATGATAATGCGTTTATTTATGCAAGAAATCCAGACGGAAGTCAAGATTTATCAAAAATTATAGGTTATGGAGGAGCAAAAAGATCAAATGTTATAATTCCAGATACTGTAGTTACACTAGGGGAATATTCTCTAAGTTGGGTATTTTTAGAAAGCGTAATAATTCCTACAAGTGTTCAAACAATAGAAAATTCAGCATTTCGTTTTAATGACTTGTCAAATATTTCAATCCCAAATAGTGTAACAAGTATAGGGGCCAATGCTTTTTCTTCTAATCAACTAACAAGCATAACAATCCCAAGTAATGTAACTATTCAAACAAATTCTATTTCATCAACGTTTAATACTGCATATGTAACAGTAAACGCTAGAGCAGCAGGAACATATACATCATCATCTCAAACGGGAACATGGACTAAACAATAATAAAAGAGTTAATACTCTTTTTTGTTTTACATTTTATTTGACAATTTGTTTAATAAGTATATAATATGTTTTGTCATATTTAAGGGGGGATAATTAATTATGAAAACAGTATTTCTATGCAAAAGTAAAGAAGAAGCAAAATTACTAAGCAATAAATTAAAACTAGAAGGTCTAGAAAACGAAGTTATTGATAGTAATTTTACAGACTATGGAATTCAAGTTAATCAAGATGATTATATTAAATGTTTGGAAATTGGAACTAAAATAGCAAAAAAAGAAAAATACTCTACGGTTTATTGGGTAAATCAATACGATGAATTAAATCGTCTTGGATTTATACCAGTAGCATATTATATTTTGCCGAAAAATAAAGGATGTAGGGTTGCTTCAGGCGTTTCCAAGTTTTCAATTTATGAAGATAAAGATATCCAATATTTTTTTAAATATTTAAAAGATTTTTTAGATGTATATTTAAAAGGTTCTCATGACTATCAAATAAAATATAACCGCGCAGATAATGCTATAGAGGTATTATTTGAAACCGGATATGATCAACATAGTAAAATTGTAGAAGCTTGTAAAATATTTAATAGTCATCAAGAAGATATTTTTTGTGAAACAGTAGTATACTTAGAAAAAAATGGTAAGTTAATTGAAACACCTGAAAAAGAAAAGGAAGAGAATAAAAGAAAAGGATTAAATTCTTATTTGTATAATTCTTTATTTTTTGAAGGTTTATTTCATCCTGAAGGCAATAATATTTCGCCAAAAAGTGATGATGAAGAAAATGAAAATGATTTTTCAGGCTATAAGTGCTCTATGTCTGGATATGGAGTTAATGAATTTGATGTTAAATCAATAAGTTCAATTGGTGATCAAGAAAAATTAATAAATGGAACTTTTATAGCATATTTAGATAAAGAATATGGTTATTATTGGGACAACCTAAAAAAAGAACCAACAAATTTAGAAACAAAAAAAATATTCTCGATGATTGATAATGGAGAATTCGAAACATCAATTAAGTTAGTAAGTTCAACAGAATTAAATGTTAATACAAAAGCGTCAATTGTAAGAAATGTTATTGGTTACAATTATGATGAATCTACAGTTAGAGATGGATTTTTTGGCAATAATAATCATAAAGATTCAAGATTTGGTTTTAGTATAAATGAATATTTCAAAATAATTAGTAATAATAGATTGCTTCATTATTCTGATGCTAGTAGTCTTTTAGAAATATATGATATGCCTGAAGGATTTAAGTTGGAAGATGGATTTGATATTAATAAAGCTATCTATTCTAACGTATATAATGAAAACAATATTGGTGAATTAGAAAAAGATGAAGACTATCAATTGATAAAAGAAATACTAAATGAAAGAATAGAAAAAGGTAAGTCTTTGAAATTTCCTAAAATAAATAGAAATTGGTAATTCATTGACATTAAACTGAAAATAAGAACTTATAAGAGTTCTTTTTTTATGTTATAATTTGACTATAGAAGGTGTTATGAAAGATAGTGTTTTAGTAATTGAAAATAATCAATATATTATCTACGGATATGAAAAAAATATAGTTGTAAGAAGAAAAGCAACAGATGAAGAAATAAAAAACATGTCTATAGAAGAAACAAATGGAGATTTGCATCTATTTATGCTTTCTCATTATATTGGTTTTAATCCTTCTGCAGATAGTGAATTTAATCTAGATATTCTAGATCAATTAACTGACCCATTAGATGAAGAATTATTAAAATTAATGTTAGAAAGAATGCTAAATAATGAGGGGAATTTAGATATTAGGACAATAAACAGACATAATGCAAGGAGAATAAATCAAGTGCCAATTAATACTTATGAGATGAGTTTAGTTGAAGCTGAAATGTTTATAAATGGATTAACCGGTATAAATAATTGGACTACAAAATTAAAAGATAGCGGATTGAAACAAGACACTATAAATAATTTAATAAACAATAAAGAATTAGTAATAAAATTAATCTTATCTTTTCATAATAACAAACCAATAGATGAAAGCATCATAAATAAAAAAGATTATGAGCTATTATTAGATTACCATAATAAAAATTCTGATTTGCGTTATGAACATATTGGTGCTGATTTGTTCGATGATAAAAGATACTCAGTAAGAATATATTTGAACATAAAAAATCAAAAAATACTTGCTGAATTTCTTAAGTTATATGCACAATTATGTAATGTTTATAAAATTAATTATAATATGAAAGGAATATATAAACCGGTTGACATTGATGAAAATGATATGGGAATATTATATTTAAATCCAGATGATTTAACTTTAAGGATTAGAATAATAGAAAGAATAATCAATGATCATCCTGATTGGATTAAAGAATTTGGTGAACCTCCACTAAATTGTTCTAGATTTGGAACTGGCATATATGGAATAGCACATGGTGGAGGAACAAGTGATGTATCAAACCCATATAATATTATACAGACATACAACGATTTCTTTGATCATGTCGTATTAGTAGCATATTATAGATTGTTAGCTACAAGCATAAAATTAAGTCACTATAAATTCAAAGATGATGAGGAGAGGAACACAGTTCATTCTTTACTTAATCCCGAAACTATAGACTTTGGAGAATCGATTTCAAATATTCCAACTGCAATGAATTTTAATAATATAAAATTTTCGAAACATAAGGGAATAATAGATAGAATTATTAGTGATGAAGATATTAGAGCAAAGGTAATTAGTAATTTAAAAAATGAAACTTTATTTTTGGAATTATTTAAACACTATATTAATCAAACACATAATACAACACAAGGTTATGACATTAATAGAAAATCAAATGTAGCTTTAAGTTCCTTTATGGAAAAATATTTTGAACAATTAAAAGAAAGAAAAAGAGGAAGTAGTAGAATCATATAAAA
>CAYRXC010000046.1:0-3898 GCA_964428195.1 uncultured Muribaculaceae bacterium
TTCTGGTGCTACAACACCAAATTCAAAGGAATTCCTAAATTGGAAAATAGAAAAAGATATGCTAGAAAAAGAAGATTACTCAAAATATTTAAAATTTATGAAAAGTTTTTTGCTGCAAACCATTGGAAGTAATTTCAATTTCATTTATAGCTACGGATCATTAAAGAGCTATTATTTAGCGTATATTCCTTATGGTAAGCACAAAATATCTTCATTTGAGTTATCGGATTTTTTAAAAGATTTAATGGATAATTTTATAGTTAATGTTATGTGGGTTGGAGAGGAGCTACTATTTGATGCTAAGAATAGAGAACTAGTATTAAATAGAATAAAAAGTGATCAAGATTATATTAGTGAAATAAATAAAATAGATTGTATAGCTCATAATAATGATGTTCTACAAAAAAAACTTTCTTTGTTTAATTAATGCTTTTATAAATAAAAAAAGATATCACATAGAATTATGTAATATCTTTTGCTTTTTTATTTGACATTTTTTTATTAGAAGTGATATTATAATTAATATAGAATAGGAGAATTTGTATGACAAATAATAAAGGATTTACATTGATCGAATTGCTAGCTGTTATAGTAGTGTTAGCCGTTATTTTAACTATAGCAGTACCCAGAGTATTAAATATTATTGACGTAACAAAAAAACATGCCTTTGAATCAGATGTCAAACACTTAATTAAAACATATGATATAAAACGTATCACATCACCAGATCTTTTAAATTTTTCAGTCACGCACTATGATATGATGGATAAGCTTAATATGTCCAATGAAAACTATGAATATTTAGAATTATCGAGTGAATCAGATAGTTCTTACGTTATAGTAGCAGGAAAAAATGTATGGGAAAATTTAGTAATATGTGGAACTAAAGATAATTTGGCTTTTTTTGATGATATTGAAGATTGTAATAGATTTATATCGGAACCGGTTTATACTTCAGAAGAGATTACCGCAAAAATTGCGTTAGGTTATATTCCGATTTCTACAGCAAATGAACTTAACAACATTAGAAATAATACTTCAAATATTTTTGGTTCTAATACAGAATGGGAAAGTACATATATAGGAGGATTAGATAAAAACTATATTCAAGTGGATAATATAAATTTGGATATAGAACCATATAATACTGGAGAAGGATGGACACCTATTGGAACTTATGAATATTTATGCGAAGAAGTTAATCCTGTTGAAGGTGCTTTTGAAGGAGTTTATGATGGCGGAGGATATAAAATTAGTAATTTATATATAAATAAACCAATTACAATTTATCCGGTTGGACTATTTAGCACAAGTTCAGGAAGTTTTTATAATATTATTATTGATCAAGCAAATGTAAATGCTAGCGATTCTGGAGGTTCAGACTATATACCAACAGGAACATTAGCAGGATTATTAACTGGAGATGAAATTAATATTGATAATATAAAAATTCAAGGGAATACAAAAGGAGACACTAGTGGAACATGGTATCTAAAAATAGGTGGAATTGTAGGCTTTGTACATAATATAAACACATTAAATATATCTAATTCTAAATTCGTTGGTAATGTTGTTGGTAATTCTCAATATGTAGGTGGATTAATCGGAAAAGTAACAAAGTTTAATGATATGCTTATAGAAAATTCAACTTTCGATGGGAAAGTTTTTGGTAAAGGAGAAAATATTGGTGGTTTAATTGGTGGGGCAAGATATGAAGAAAAAGCTAGTACTAAACCATGGAGTACAGCCAATAATTTTACTATTAATAATGTCATTGTAAATGCTGATATTACTGGAGGAAGATGGATGGATGTTGGAGGTTTAGTTGGCCAAGTCAGACATTTAGAAAATTTATTGGTTGAAAACTCTACGTTTAATGGTAACCTTTATAATACTTTTCATGGTACTGGAGGATTGATTGGACGTGTATCTAAAACGACTTCATTTATATTGAAAAATTCATATGCAAATGGAGACATAGTGGATAATTTTAGTGGTAGAGTTGGTGGAATTGTTGGAACAATAAAAGAAGTTTCTTCCATTTTATTTGATAATGTTCATTATAATGGAAACATTAACTCGTATCGTGACACCAATAATCCTATAACTCGTATGGGAGGTCTAATTGGTTCAGTTGGTCTATTTTGGGATACTGACGAATTTTCTACAACAGTAAACATTTTAAATTCTTCTGCAAAAGGAGATTTAAGTGGAATAGTAACTAGAGTTGGCGGATTAGTAGGTGCTTTAGACAGAAACGATGTAAGAACAGTTGATTCGTTAATAAATATTGACAATTCTTATTATGTAGGAAATATTGAAACAAAGAGTGTTTTTTTATCAAATAATAGTAAGTTCCTAATGATAGGAGGTTTAATTGGAGCTGGAGTAAATGTGAATATTAGCAACTCTTATGCTATATGCAATATATATGGATTTTATAACAATCCCAAATGTGGAAGCGTATATAAAACAGGTGTTGTAACTCATCATTCAGTTGGAGGATTACTTGGAAGAATTCATAGTAATGCCACTATTACTAATTCATATTATGTTGGTAATATTGAAATTAAAGATAATGGGGTTATACAAGATTTAAACACAATTGATTATATCAATGCAGTTGTAGGCGATAAAGATAATGCTACTTTAAGTGGAGTTTATTATGATTCAACAGTAACAAGTGTTCAAGACACACTAGCAATTCCCAAAACTACCTCAGAATTATTTAATGGTTTACCAGGTTTAGATATTTTTACTAGTTGGGATACAAATATTTGGAATTTTGAAGATACAAATGCTTATCCCACTTTTAAATAATATGAAAGGATGTATTTATGAGTAAAAAATTATTGAGTATATTTAGAGTTTGTAAAAAAAATATAATAAAGAATAAAAGAAAATATATTTTAGGATTATTAATAATAATTCCTTTAATCGTATTTGTAATGGTCGCAGATATAATTACAGAACAATATAAAAATTCAAAAGCACCCTATATTACTATATTAGGAGATAAGATTATTGAACTTAAAGTTGGTGAGAAATATATAGAAAAAGGTGCAAAAGCTTATGATGGAAAAGGAAAAGATATTTCCAAAGATATTATAACTTTAGGAAAAGTTAATTCAGAAAAAGAAGGCACATATTATATATTTTATAATGTAAGAAATAAATATGGTATTAATGCAAGTGAGCAAGTTAGAGTAATTATGGTTGGTGATAGTGAAAAAAAACCAAAGGGTGAAGACGATGATGATGAAACATTAATAAGAATAGTAGAGGAAGTTGTAACAGAACATAAAGAAGATTTAATTCAATTTGGAAATATAACTTGTGATAAAGTTGATTATATATATCCGTTAGTTATTAAATATTTCGAAAAAGATCAAGAACCAGATAGAGAGACGATTAGACCAATAATAAAAAATTATATTACTGAAAACGGATTATAAAGAAGTAGTAAATATGAAAAATAATATTAAAAATATCTTGTTAGTTTTATTAATTTTATTATGTTTTATATTTCTTTATTTTTATTATTTTAATAAAAATAAAGAAACTAATAAGCCCGTTTATGAACAAACACAAAAAATAAATATAGTTTCACATGAAGAAATAGCTAAAACAATTGAACTAGTATATCTAGAAAACAAAGAGTATATCGATTCTTTAAATAATGACAACGGAGCTATAACAAACTTATTAATTAGGAAAGCAAAAGAAGCTCTTCCTAAAGGAGCAAGTGCTTCTGAAATTAGAGATGAGGTTAGAATATTCCTAAACAGTATTAATCAACCATAACAACATTTACTGTTTATTATAATCTATTAAAAAACTACTATTTGGAGAAAAAATGAAAAATGAAATATTACATAAATATAAATATATATATCAC
>CAYRXC010000047.1:0-3852 GCA_964428195.1 uncultured Muribaculaceae bacterium
CAATTTGCGTTTCTTTTACAAAGGTCTTCTTATTGATTCATCAATTTCTTTTTGAGAATTTCTGATATCTTTTGTAATTGAATTATATTCTTTATATATTTTTGATAATAATTCGGCAAGTTCTTGATTAGAGGATACAACGATTTCTCCAAATTTAATAGGTCTGATTTCTTCTGAATTATCATACGGATAATTTAATACTACAATTTCTTTATATTCTTTAGCCTTCATTTCATTAAGATTTTTCTTTGTTTTTGTGCTTTTTGTTTCATTATATACATTATCTATTGAAATCTTTAATCCAACGAATATATTAAAAGATACAGTACTCATTCTATAATCTCCATAAGGACTTACTGTTGGAAAGCTTTGAGATACATATGCACCAACAGCATTTTTAGGAACATTATCAAAAGTCCCATCCTCTAACATATTAGGTCTTATTCTATATTCAACTTCAATAGTAGGTTTCAACGATTCTAGTCCAATTGTATGTTTCATAATTTACTCCTTATCTTTTTCTAAATTGTTAATTTTTAGTTTTAAAGTTTTAATTTGATTTTCCGTTTCCAATCTGTTTCTTTTAACTACTTCTGGTTCACAAACGCTTGATTCGGTTTTTTGACATATACTGCATGTTCTTGTCCAATAAGTTTTAGTTATATATTGATTATCAATATGCACATTTTCTAAAACTCCTAATTTTTTTTCTTTCCAGCCATCTAATTCGCCTTCAAATATATGCCCATTATTGAAACACTTATCAATATTTTCTTGATGCTTTTGAGCAATTAACTTTTTTGAAATCATTCCTCCTAATTTACTCAAAATCTCTATTTTATTTGAAATATTCAAAGAAGAGAATCCTTCAACTTGTCTTTTAGTATTTTCAAATTGAATTTGATTTAATAACACTTGTTCCGTTTGTTCTAAAAACAATCTCATCTTTTCTGATTCTTTTAAATCATAATCATGATTATCAAAATTAATATCATTAAATCTCAATTCATCAATTAATAATCTAATTAAATCTAATTGTTGATTTGGATCCAAAGTCATAATCCTTTTTTTCATGCTTTCAAGCTGTTCCTCGTTCATAAAACCTCCCAAATTTATTGTATCACAAAAAGAAAAACTAACCAATTATGATTAGAAAATTATATTATATCTTCAAATATTTATTTAACGTTTTATATTTATCTTTATTTATCATAGTTTGCATAGCACTAACTACAGCACTTGAGTCAAACTCATCTCTTTTATAATATCCAGAAGTTAAATAACCTGATATTCCATTTCCTTCTTTGTTGCAATTAATAGCTAATACTTCTTCAATAGCTTTATTAAGTGAATTACCATTTTTTACCCATTCAAACATTTTTTCGGTTATTTGTAATCCTTGAGATTTACCTAAGTACATATTTCCATTTGCATCAAATATAGAAGCATACGTAACTATAAAGTAATAATTATCAATTTGCTCATAGCCGCCTTCAATGCTTATCAATAAATCAAAATCAATATTGTTCCCAAGACAATGTTTTAATAAATTATCGTTTCTATTTATTGCGCCATTTACTATTTCATTATCTATAGGTTTTGAGCTTACAAATGATTCTGTAGGAATTAATTCTATTGTATAATCAATTAACTCCAAACTATTAAGCGCTATTTCTATAGCTCTTTTTTTTGAATTGTTATTTGAACTCAAAAATATTCTCATTATTAATCCCCCAGAAAAAAATATTGTTTTTATTATATCTCATATTATAAAAATATCAAATACTTATTAGTAAGCTTACAAAAAATTTTCTAATCTATCAATAAATCTCTCGGTATTATGATATGTTTTAAATATTTTTTTTCTTCTTTTGATTACTTTAAATAGTCTTGATATTTTTGCTAGTTTTCCGTGTAATTCAATTTCTTTTTTCATAAAATACTCATTATTATAATCTCTTTTTAATGTTCTTAAAAAACACTTTAAAATACTCGTCCTTTTTACAATAACAGTGCCAATAATATTATTTATATTTTGTATTTCAGAGATACTTCCACCTTCAATATATCCATTTTTCTTTTTAGTCTTTAAATAATCAACAATCAAATAATAATACTTTTCTTCAAAGAATAATGGGTTTAATTCTTCTCCAAACTTTCTAACAAGAATTTTTCTCATTTCTTTGGTATATTTATGTTCTTTATCTTGACTTGCTTCAGGAGAAAATAATGGATCAAGATGAATGACAACACTATCATTATCATTGTCTTTAATAGATCCAAAAAAACTTTTTCCAGATCCTTTTTCTCCAGCAATATTAAAAATATTATCATCTGTTATTTTTTTTTGATAATCCGGTTTATCTTTAAATAGCAATATTTTACTTTCTTTATTCATAATTAATCCCCTCAATTAAGTATTAAAATAATAAAAAAAATTGGTGCAAGGAAAGGGACTCGAACCCTCACGAAAAGATTCATACGCACCTCAAGCGTACGTGTCTACCAGTTCCACCATCCTCGCATTAAAACATTTCTAATAATTGATCTAGTTTACTTATTGATTTATATTTATATACTTTGCCGATTTTTGTCGAAAACTTAATTGCTATTCCTCCTTCTTCATGCCATTCATCTAGATTTCCACCATAATCATCAACTAATATAGAGTTTCTAGTCTCTAACATCTTTGTTTTTGATACAGCTTTTGGAACAATTATTTTAGTTATATCTGGTAATTTTTCTTCTAAAAAATTTATCTTTGCTATTGCTTCTTGCATCGAATTAACATGTGTTAAAATGGCAATATTAAATTTTTTTGATTTTCTAAGCTTCTCAATACTTTTGATACTATCATTTATTTCAGGAGTTTCATTTACTATCTTATTCCAGTCTAATATAGCATAAAGTGCTCTTTTTTTATCCTCTTCTTCATTTTTTATATTGTGCTCTTCTACTACTTTATCAAGATAAGGAATAGTATCTAGTATTACTCCATCAAAATCTATATATAAGTTCATATTATTCTCCATATCTATCAAAGGTTATACCTTTAATTTTACCTTCTCTTATATCTTTCAAAATAAGTTTATATAGTTTATTATAATCTATTTCTCCCCCTTTAATCAAGCACCCTCTATTAGTTCCAATTATATCTAAAGATTTTGTAATATCATCTATTGATTCAATTTTATATATTTCTTTTAATAATTTTGGATAATAATTATTTAAATTATTCAATATAAAAATTGAAACATCATCAATAGGTAATATTTCTTCTTTTATTGTTGATATAGCCGCAAGTTTAAGAGACACTTGAGTATCTTCAATATTGGGATATAGTAACCCTGGAGAATCTAATAGTTCTATTTTACTATTTGTTCTTATCCAACTTAATTCTTTTGTTATTCCAGGCATATTTCCAACTTTTGTACTTTTTTTATTGACAATTCTATTAATCAAAGTTGACTTCCCAACATTTGGTATTCCAACAATCAAAGCTCTATATTTTCTTTTTAACATGTTCTTATCACTTCTGGTTTTATTAAAGTCTTTCATAATTTTTTCTACTTCTTCGAACAATATATTTAAATTTTCTTTTAACAAATCAAGTTTCAATACTCTGTACCCTTTTGAATGATAATAACTGATCCATTTATTGGTTTCCTCTTTATCACACAAGTCATATTTCGTCATTATTAAAATTCTTGGTTTGTTCTTAATTAACTCATCTATATCTTTAATCCTCGAAGAAAATGGAATTCTAGAATCAATAAGCTCAAAAACTAAATCTATTAGATTTATATTTTCTTTTATCAGTCTTTTGGTTTTTGCCATATGTCCAGGATACCA
>CAYRXC010000048.1:0-3851 GCA_964428195.1 uncultured Muribaculaceae bacterium
AAAAAATCACTCATTTTATCAGATTTATAATAATTTAATTTATAATCTAAAAAATCACTCTCAGATGGTAATTGTCTAATTATTTGTAAAATCTTCTCTTCTATACACCTCATTTATTTCACCATCCTTTTACATTTTAATTCAGTTTGTTTAATTCCCTTCTAGACTTCTACTAGTTGTTTTACTGGTGGATAATTATATTTAATTAATAATCTTCTTATTTTCATTCTACTATGAGTTTTAGCATCTTTTCTTATATCCAGTCAATAATCTTCGAAATTTTACAATAAACAAAATGCTTAAATAAGCCTACAATTTATTCTTAAAATATTCTCCTAATTCTTTATTAGTACAATAAACATAGCAACCTTTCATTCCTCTAGTCATTAATGTTCTATATGTATTTTTAATAATTTTATCTGCTAATTCTCTTCTATTCATAGATCTTGTATGTATCAGGAATAAATTTATAATTAGCAAAAAGCACCTTACCTGTTACTACTTTATAAAATCTATTTTCTGATTCACTATTTACAATTCTATAAAGATAATAATTATCAATATGATTTTTAGCGAACTCCAATTCGTTTGCAGTTATATCTATTGGTGTACCTTCAGGTCCTTTTGTTGATTTTACTTCTATATATTTTTCGATCCAATTGCCATTGCTATCAAGTTCATATGAAAGAATATCATATCCTTCATTTTCTTTTTTTTCTTTAAAAAATTTTTCCATTAAGTCAGCTTGTTCTTTTGCTTCTAATTCAATTATCCTTTTTAGTTCTATCTCGAAAATAACTTTCTCATTTATTTCACCTTGTTTTAATTTAACAATTTGTTCAGCTATATAATCTGGTTTCTTAGATCTATTTCTAAGATTTTTATTCTCTCTTTTTCTATATTTTCTTATTTCTAATGGTCCATCCTTAAATACTAATTCTGTATTGGGTGTTGGTATATCTAAACTATTAGATATTTCTAAAATCTCATATGAAACATTATTTACTAATTCATCTATCGGTTCTACTTCTTCAACTGTTTCATCAACTAATTTAAAAGGAAACTTATATACTTTTCTTCCATTTTCTTCTACTTGATAAGGATCCCCATATAATTCAAATTGACCTTCATATGTATATCTTCTCTTTTCATCCTTAGAAAATAAATATACGGGTTTTTCTTCCAATTTAGACTTAGCTAAAGACTTATTTGGTCCCGTTAACATTTGATCTCCTGTGATCCCCGCACCTGTATATTGAATTGTACCATTTTCAATAGCCGAATCATCATAGAAACCATTATTTTCTGCTGTAGTTATTACAATACAGTTTAATGTATTTGAAGGCATAATACCTGATTGACCACTAATTTTAAATATAGCCATTAATTGATCTCTTGTAAAAGAATCACCTTTTACCATGTTCTTTATAAACTTGATACGAGAATAAATATTAGATTTATAAAAAATAGATCCTTTTTCTTTCATAACGAATAATTCTGGGCCTTTAAATGCATCTGACCCAATACTATGTGTTTCTAAAGCTGCTCTTACTGATGCCCCGCCATTTTGTAATTCTTCACCAGATACTTTTTCAACCTCTTCATATATTTCACTTAAAGATAACCATTCTTTATTATTACTTTCATATAAATTATTTAGTGCTTTTACTACGTTATCTACTAAAGTCGCCATTATCTCATCTCCTTTATATATTTTGCTAATGGTATATCAGCTGGTGCCAGATCATAATCTAATAACTCTTGTGGATCTACCCATTTATATTCCGAATGATCATGCAAATTGAATTTTCCGTTAATATATTTGCATTCATATAATCTTAAATCAACTGTTTTCGCTGGATATTCATAAATATTATTCAAAAGAAAGTGAATTGCTTTTATTTTTAATTCAAATTCTTCAAATATTTCTCGTTCAATTGCATTAAATTCCAATTCATTTTCTTTCAATTTTCCACCAGGAAATTCCCATTTGCCAAATAAGTTTTCATCTCCCGTTGATCTTTTAGCAATTAAATATTTTCCTTCTTTTTCTATTAATGCTGCTACGACTATAATCATTTTTAATCACCTTCATTTTCATTATAACAGCTTCTTTAAAATTATTATAGAGATTAAAAGGAGCAACACCAACAAAAGAATCGAATTAATCGTCACTTATTTTTACCATTTTTTTTGTTCTTCTATTATATCTTTATAATGTTTTGTATCTTTGACTTTTTCAAATCCTATATTATTCCAAATTAATTTTATTCTTATTACTGGATCATACTTTGTTAAATCAACATCTGGATTTTCTACTAAGATGATAAATGATTCAATCTGATCTTTAAAATTATATTTCCCTTTAAAGTATTTATTTAATTCGTTTCTAAGTAATTCTAGTCTTATATTTACAAATGTTAAATATTAAAGACCGGCTTTAATTCTAATGCTTTTTTAGGGCTACCAACTGATAAAACATATTCTTTGCTTCCAATTTCATGTTCTTGAAGAATAGAAACTTTTTTCATATTCTCTAACCCATCATATGCAGGTACTAAAATATATTTTTCTTGTTTAATATATGGAATACCTTTTTGACTCATCAATCTGTAATCTACTTCTTTTAATTCAGATTGTTTTAATAAATCAGCATTGGTATTTATATTTAATTTATTGCCTAAATCAATAGATAATTTAATTAAATCTAAACAAGCTTTATATTCACTATGATTTTTAAATTTACTTTCTAAAGCACTGAATATTGCTGTATTTATAATCAAAAAACCAGAACATATTAATAGATTTGTTTTCCATTGTATTTCATCTACTCCATCTCTTAATATGTCAAAACCTGTATAAAAACTCAAAAAAAACAACTGTTTTTTTAGTTCTTTTAAAATTATTTTTTTCATATCAATAATTCCGTTTGCAGTATTAATTTTATCCATTAAATCATAGTTAATTGTAAATTTCAAAGTTCCCCCTTTTTAATTGTCTATTAAATAATAGTATATTAACCAACAATCCATTTAAACAAAACAATATAATAATCATTTTATTGAAAAAGTCAATTAAAAAGAACTATTTTATTAGTTCTTTTATTTTCTATTTCTTACTAAACATTTCCATAATGTTTTAGGATTACCATATCTTGTCATTACCTCTTCATTTATATCTACAATATCCCAATCATTAAAATATTTGTTTAAATCTTCTCTATCAAAAAATCTTTTTCTCATATTCTCTACTTCATAATAGTGCTCTTCAATCTTTTTCCCTTGCATTGCGCCATGGTGAACATCATTGACTGAATTAACTCTAAACAATAAATAACCATTTGGCATTAATATTCTCTTTATTTCTTTAATAATTTTAATAGTGTCTTCATTTGAGAAGTAATGCAAACACAAATCTGCAATAATAATATCAGTAAAATTATCTTCAAAAGGGAATCGGTCTGTCATATCAAATTGTTTTGTATTAATAGAAGGCAAATGTTCTTTAATGATTCTCATAGATTCATCAGAATAATCACAAGCTATTACTTGTTTTCCTTTTTCAAGCAAATATAATGAATTATTTCCTGTTCCACATCCTAAATCTATTATTTCATTCTTACTTGAATCAATAATATCATCATACTTCTTTAACCAATCATCATATTTTATAGTGCCACTAAAAAACTGTTTATGGTTTTTATCCCATATTTCTTTATATTTTTCCATATTGTCTCCATTATAAGGGTATATAACTCTATTTATTATTGAATGTAAATACTGCTCTATTGTATTTCCCTATTCTTTCTATGTTATATTTACCTTTTGTATATTCATTAATTGTTCTATTCC
>CAYRXC010000049.1:0-3603 GCA_964428195.1 uncultured Muribaculaceae bacterium
TTTCATCAATTTTTCTTTGTCTTTCTGCATTTCTTTTTTCTATTTTCAAATATTTTTCTTGTTGTTTTTTAAATAATCGTTCTTCTTCATTTATTCTGTTTTCTTGATTATTCTTTCTATTTTCTTCTTCTTCAGCCTTCTTGATTAATTTTTGTTCTCTTCTTTCTTTTTTTAATCTCTTTTTTTCTAGTCTTTCTACATTTCTTTTTTCTATTTTCAAATATTTATCTTGCTTTTTGTCCATCATGCTTTTTTCTTCTTTTTTTGTATTATTGTTTGCAAATAAATTTTTATATAAAAAAATCACCATTTTAAAAGGAAATAAAATTATTGCTTTAAGTCCTTCAAAAAAATATAAAAACATTTTTTTTATAAAAAGAAAAGGAAAAAGAACGCTTCTTTTTTCTTCTTCAGCTTTTTTTATTAATTCTTGTTCTCTTCTTTCTTCCCTTAATCTCTTTTTTTCTAGTCTTTCTACATTTCTTTTTTCTATTTTCAAATATTTATCTTGCTTTTTGTCCATCATGCTTTTTTCTTCTTTTTTTGTATTATTGTTTGCAAATAAATTTTTATATAAAAAAATCACCATTTTAAAAGGAAATAAAATTATTGCTTTAAGTCCTTCAAAAAAATATAAAAACATTTTTTTTATAAAAAGAAAAGGAAAAAGAACGCTTCTTTTTTCTTCTAAAGCATTATTATTAATAGGAGACGTATTCAAGTTTTGCTTATTTCTTTTCATTTGGTATCACACCTCCGAAGCGCTCCCCTTTATTATGAAATAATTATATCATACTTTAATTATTTTTACATATAAAAAAAAATTATTTTTACAATAAAAAAAAGAATTCATTTTCATGCAATCCTTATTTTACATACAAACCATATTTACAACTAGTTTACAGCCCCAAATCGATTAAAGGGATATATGATTAAATTTGTTTTTCCTAATATATCCTTTTTATCTATTAACCCGAATAATCGACTATCTACAGAGTTATTCCTATTATCTCCTATTACAAAATATTTATTCTTCGGTATTTTATTATCAAACATAAAATCATCAGTATTTACACTAATAAAGTCTTCTTTTATTTCTTTATCATCTATATATAATTTATTGTTTTTATATTCTATAGTTTCTCCCGGAAATCCTATAACTCTTTTTATTAGAAAATCATTTTCATGATTTATGACTACAATATCAAATCTTTCGATACCACTAGTGTAAAAACCAATCTTATTTAATATCATAATATCATTTTCTTTTAATGTCGGAAACATAGACTTTTGTTGAACTTTTATTGGGGTCATAACAAAAGTTCTTATAACCACAACAATTATAATCAACAATAAATACTCTAATATTTCTTTGATAATTTTCTTTTTTTTCACTTTACACCAAAAAATAAGGCAAAGCCTTATTCTCTTTCTTTTGTCTTATATGCTTTTTTGCTGTTTCTTAAATCAAGTTTTGCTCTATTTGAACGACCTTTTCTTACTACGTTTAAATTTGCAATTCTTGGTGAGTTTACAGGGAAAACTCTTTCTACTCCAATTCCTGAAGACATTTTTCTTACTGTAAATGTTTCTTCTGCTTTTTTCCCTTTTTTAGTAACAACTAGCCCTTCAAAAGCTTGTACTCTTTCCTTTTCACCCTCGATTATTATGTAATCAACTTTTACAGTGTCTCCTACTCTAAATTCGGGAATGTTAGGATTGATTTGTCTTTTAGATACTAAATCAACTACATCCATACGTTTCTCCTTTTCTTTACATTGATCTTCTATTGAGCGGATCAAAGTTTTCACGTTAATGATTTTAACATATACAATAAAAATATGCAACAATTAATTATCTACTTCGAGTTTGCTTTTCTTGTAAAATCTCCTCTTCAACTATTTCTTCTTTTACTTCTTCTTTCACTTCTTCTTTCGGAAGCTCTTTTGAATATAATTCAATTTTAATTTCATTAGTCAACATATTTATTTTAGATTCTATTTCTTTTTTAAACTCTTCTTCTAGATATCTTTCATATGTTTTTACAATTGATTTAAGTCTTTCTGCTTCATCTAACACTATCATTCCATTATCCGTACTAGAATCTTCTTCGAAAAATATGATTGCTTTCTTTAATAATTGTAAGATCCTTTTTTCAATATTTTTGTTTGCAACTTTTTTTATAAATTTAGGACTCATTAATTCCATATTGGATATTGGAATTAAATCACTCCTTTTTGCATTGTTTTTTGGATTAAATGAAAATCCCTTTAATACACTTGTGTTTTGAATTTTTAAATTGTTTGAATTCTTATGTAGTCTATATTTACATTTCTCTATTAAATCCGGTCTTCTTTCGCTAGTTCTTTCTATTTTTTGTTCGTCTCTCCATTCGTCTATTTCTTTATGATTTCCTGATAATAGAATTTCAGGGACCTCCATATCTTCGAATACTCTAGGTTTTGTATAGGACGGATAATCCAATAGCCCATCGACAAATGAATCATTTATATGAGATTCTTCTTCTATTACATTATCTAATAGCCTTACTACAGCATCTGTTAATACCATACTTGGGAGTTCTCCACCAGTAAGAACATAATCGCCAATGCTTATTTCCATATCACAAATAGATCTGATTCTATCATCAAATCCTTCGTAATGACCACAAATAATAATTAGGTGTTCTTCTTTAGAAAGATTGTTAGCCATTTTTTGATTAAAAGGAATCCCTTGTGGAGTCATCAATATTACTTTTGTTTTGTCTTTTTCTAGGCTTCTTACTGCATCAAATATTGGTTGACACATTAAAACCATACCTGATCCCCCACCATAAGGTTCATCATCTACTTTTTTATGATTATCTTTTGAAAAATCTCTAATATTTTGAATATTTATATTTGCCGCATTTGAATTAATTGCTCTTTTAATAATAGATTCAGTTAAAAAACCATCATACATTTTTGGAAATAAAGTTAATATATCTATTTTCATAATCCCATCCCCTCCCTTACATATACTATTTTTTTAGTGTAATCTATTTTTTCTATAAAATTATCAATATAAGGTATCATTTTATTATTGCGCAATACCAAAATTTTATACTTCTTATTTTCTATTATTTCTTTTATCCCAATCTCAATCCCATCAATAACTACATTATACTCTAATAGATTTTCTATTAAAAAGTTTTCTTTTTTATTTTCAATATAAACATTGCTGCCTTTTAAATGCTCTATTTGATTAATATCATTTATTCCTTTTAGCATTACCATATCATAATTTTTGTGAATCCTATAATTTATTATTTCAAATTCTTCGTTTCCAATATATATTTTATTACCGATGAAAAATGCTAAATCTTTTCTACTAAAAGTACTTAAAATTCGAATTTCACCTTTGATCCCATGAGTATTAATATACTTTCCAACATTTATCATATTAATCCTTATTAAATTCATACATAATTATAGATGCTGCAACTGAAGCGTTCAAACTTTCACAGTCCTCATTCATCTTTATAAGTATAATTTCATCACATAATTCTTTTGTCTTTTCTTTTATGCCTTGTCCTTCATTTCCGATTATTATAACACTTTTATT
>CAYRXC010000050.1:0-3593 GCA_964428195.1 uncultured Muribaculaceae bacterium
GCAGTTTTTTTTGAGTCATCTATTAAATTTAGAACTCTAGGAACCGCTATAGCTAATACTATTGCTAACGCTATTATTACTGCTAATAACTCAATTAATGTAAACCCATTTTTTTTCATTATTTCACCTCAATTTAACTCTTAATACATTCTCATCTAGTTCTTGTTCATATACAAAACCAGTACCTTCGTATTCTAATTTTAATTCCAACTTATCTGATAATATCATGACATCTTTTAGAGAAAGACCTATTATATTATTTAAATCAAGTTCAGTATAATTAGTAATTAGTAATATAGTATTTAGAGAATTGACATTTAAATTATGTTTGGGATATTGATCGATTATTTTGTTACCATTACCTATTACATAAATATTGTCAAATTTTGTATTTATTAAATCTAATGATGATTTATCTTTGTTTATCAAATTAGGCATTGTATAAGTCTTTATTGATTGATCATGGGTTAATTCTTTATATATACCTTTATAATTAGAAATATCTGTAATCATTTTCTTAACTGTTTCCGCCATTCCAGCTCCTAAAGTTACAGGATCTTTCATAGAAAAGTATATTATTATTTGAGGATCATCTTTTGGAAACATTCCAATAAAACTTCTTATATAGTTACCTGAGCCTGTTTCATATTTTCCTGTTTTTGGATTTATATATTGAGCAGTTCCTGTCTTTCCTATTATGTCATAACCTTCTATTTTATATGATGTTCCTGTAGCTCTATCCGGAGTATCATTTATTACATTGAACATTAATTCTTTCATTTTATCGATTGTTTTAGTACTTGCAACGACTCCTAGTTCTTCAGTTTTCCCCTCATAAATAATCTTATCATTGTCTTTTATTTCTTTTACAATATAAGGTTTAATAATCTTTCCATTATTTGCAATAGAAGATACAGCTTGTAACATTTGTATAGGAGTTGTAGTTATTCCTTGCCCAAAACCTGCATTAGCTATTTCTATTGGATATCTAAAGTCAATTTCTCCTTTATATTCATTAGGTAAAGTAATACCAGTTATTTTTCCAAATCCAAGTTTAGAATAATAATCTCTTAATTCTCCTCCTGAAATTTTATTCTTAGTTAAATGAGAAATTCCAACATTTGAAGATAATGAAAAACCTAAATCATAATTAATTGTTCCCCAACCTTTACCATTCCAATCACTAATTGTATCACTTGTATTTTCGAATGTAATAGTTCCTGATTTAAATGTTTCATTACCATCATAATTTCCTTTTTCTAATACTGACATATATGTAAATATTTTCATTGTAGAACCAGGCTCAAAAGCATATGATACCAAAGGATTTAAATAATTTTCTATTTCTTTTGTATTAGGATTAAAAGATGGATATGAAGTTGTTCCTAATATTTCACCCGTCTTAGCATCCATAACAGCAGTAATTAACCATTCCGGATTATTCTTTTCAAATGAAGCTTTAGATATTGTTTCTACAAAATATTGAATATTATTGTCTATCGTAAGAGTAATATCCGCCCCATCTATACTAGGTTTAGTTATTTCCTGAGTATTTGGCATCTTATATCCTTTTAAGTCCTTTTGAAACTCATGTGATCCATCTTTGCCATTTAATTCTTCATCATAATACATTTCCAAACCCATTTCTCCAACCATTTTTCCATCTTTATCGACAGTATAACCAAGTACATATGATAAGAAATTTTCATTTGGATAATATCTTTTTCTCGATAACACAAAAGAAATTCCAGGAAGATTCAGTTCCTCTATCTTTTCTTTTTTAATTTCGCTTATTGCTCTTCCCCCTGGTCCAAGTTCAACTTGATAAGCATCTTTACTTAATAGGTCTAATATTCTTTCCTCAGTCATATTAATAATAGGAGATAACTTCTTTGCGGTATCTTCTTTATCAATTACATGTCTTAATACTTTTTCTGTACTCCTAGAAGGTTCTAAGAACGCTATTACGGTATATGAATTTACTGTCTGAGCTAATACATTTTTTGATGAATCATAAACATTTCCTCTTTTTGCATAAATAATATCTTTAGTTGTATTTCTATTAGCAGCAAATTCATCTAGATTAAAACCATCTACTTCTTTTGCTAAAACTAAATATGATAATCTAATTATTACAACAATAAAAAAAAGAAATAAAAATATAAGCAGTTTTTTGCTGAGTATTATTCTATTTTCACTTCTTTTATTCATTTAAAACACCTACTAATTCTTAGTTAATACTTTTATATTAGTACTATTATAGCCCAATCCTTCACTTTCTATAGTATCATAAATATTAGCTAATGATTTCAATTCATCTATCTTCATGGATAAGCTTTCTATCTTATTATTTTCTACTTTTATTTGTCTTTTTAATTCTTCTACTTCCATATTAACATTTGATAATGAAGATTTCAATAATAAAGAAACAGGAAATACAAATAATGTAAATACAAACATTACTTTTAATATTTTAGATAATTTGCTTTTCTTTCTCATGATTATAGCCTTTCTATTATCCTCAAGGTAGAACTTTTTGATCTCTTGTTTGAAGATAATTCCTCTTGTGAAGGATATATTCTATCTATTATTTTTATAATCGGTTTATATTGTTCGGGTATTTCAGGTAATCCTTTAAATACTTTATTGATTTCACTCTTATTTTTGAATATATTTTTTGCTATCTTATCTTCTAATGAATGGAATGATATTACGCATAGTCTTCCACCTTTGTTTAATAAATTAATTGAATCTTCTAACGCAATTTGAATTTCATTTAATTCATTGTTAACTTCAATTCTAATTGCTTGAAATATTCTTTTCACTGAATCAATTGATTTTTTGGGAATTGAACTTTCAATTATATTAACCAATTCCTCTGTTGTATCTATCGATTTATTCTTTCTAATATTACATATTTTAGTTGCAATATTTTTAGAATATCTTTCTTCACCATATTTGTAAAAAATATCTAATAACTTTTCATATTCATAATTATTTACTATATAATGTGCATCTAATTTTTGATTAGTATTCATTCTCATATCTAATTTAGAATTCTTTGTATAACTAAATCCTCTTTCCTGATTATCTATTTGAGGACTAGACACTCCTAAATCAAATATAATTCCATCTACTTTATCTATATCTCTTTGATGCATTTCATTCAGTATATTTGAAAAACTAGTATTAATTATTTCGAAATTGTTTCCAATCCTTTTAAGTCTTTCATCACTAAATTTAATAGCATCAATATCTTTGTCAAAGGCAAAAAGCCAACCCCTTTTTATTCTCTTTAGTATAGCTTCTGCATGTCCCCCATAGCCTAAAGTACAATCTATATATATCCCATCTTCTTTTATGTTTAATCCTTCTATTGATTCATCCAATAAAACACTTTTATGCATTTGGATTTCTTTCAAATAGGTTTTCAGCTATATCGGATATATTTTCGATATTATCATTGATAAACTTATCAAAGTTATCTTTAGCCCATAGTTCAATGCGGTCATTTACGCCGATTATAACGCATTCTTTAGTTAAATCGGCGTAATCCGCAAGTGGAGAGGTAATATTGATTCGACCTTGTTTGT
>CAYRXC010000051.1:0-3424 GCA_964428195.1 uncultured Muribaculaceae bacterium
AGTTAAAACATTACAGCGGTGGGATCGAGAAGGGATATTGAAAGCACTTAGACATCCGACTAATAGAAGATATTACACATACAAACAATATTTAGAGTTCAAAGGGATTGATAATAACAGTGAAAGGAAAATAGTTATATACACAAGGGTTTCAACAAACAATCAAAAAGATGATTTGGTTAATCAAGTTAAGTTTTTGCAAGACTATATAAATGCTAAAGGTATTATAGCTGATGAAGTAATTCAAGATATTGGTTCAGGACTTAACTATAATCGTAAACATTGGAATAGATTACTTGTTGAATGCATGGAAAACAAAGTAAAAACAATCATAATAACTCATCCAGATAGGTTTATAAGGTTTGGATATAGTTGGTTTGAAAAATTTTTACAAAAGTTTAATGTGGAAATAATTACAGTTAACAATGAACTATTATCCCCCCAAGAAGAATTGGTTCAAGATATCATATCGATTTTACATGTGTTTTCATGTAAGATATATGGTCTAAGGAAATATAAAAAGCAGATAAAGGGGGATAAGGAAGTTGTTAAAAGCTTACAAAACGGAAATACATCCAACATCAAAACAGATGAAAAAGATTAATCAAACTATTGGGACTTGCAGATTTATTTATAATTTTTATTTGTCCCATAATAAAGCAATGTATGAAAAAGAAAAAACGTTCATAACTGGGTATGATTTTTCTAAATGGTTGAATAATGACTTTATTCCTAATCATCATGAATATGTTTGGATTAAAGAAGTATCTAGTAAGGCTGTAAAAAAAGCAATAATGAACGCTGAAAATGCATTTAAAAAATTTTTTGATGGATTAAGCGGATTCCCAAAATTTAAGAAGAGGAGAAATCAAGATGTAAAATGCTATTTTCCAAAAAATAATAAAACTGATTGGATTGTAGAAAGGCACAAAGTTAAAATACCAACATTAGGATATGTCAGGCTTAAAGAAAAAGGATATATACCAAACTTAGCTAGAAGTGGAACTATAGAGTTTAAGGCGGATAGATATTATGTATCTGTATTATGTGAGATTCCAGATATTCAATCACAAAAAAGTAGTTTAAATAATGGTTTAGGTATAGATCTAGGAATTAAGGATTTTGCAGTATTAAGTAATGGTAAATCTTATAAGAATATAAATAAAACTAAAAAAGTTAAAAAACTAGAGAAGAAGTTGAAAAGGCAACAAAAAAGACTTTCGAGGAAATACGAAAGTTTAAAACAAAGAAAAAAGAAAGGAGAAGCTACTAGGCAAAATATCCAAAAGAAGATAGTCAAAGTACAACAACTTCATCAAAGACTAACACACATTAGAACAGATTACATTAATAAGACAGTTAACAAGATAGTGAAAACCAAGCCATCTTATATAACTATAGAAGATTTAAATGTAAAAGGCATGATGAAGAATAGGCATTTATCTAAAGCTATAGCCCAGCAAAAGTTTTATGAATTCAAAACTAAACTGCTAAATAAATGTAATATAAACTGTATTGAACTAAGAATAGTTGATAGATTCTATCCAAGCTCAAAAAAATGTTCAATGTGTGGTTGTATCAATAAAGATTTGAATTTATCAGATAGAGTTTATAAATGTGATTGTGGTTTAGTAATTGATAGAGACTTAAATGCAGCTATAAATTTAGAAAATGCAACAATATACAAAATAGCATAAGCAAGCTATTGTATATATGTACCGATGGCTAGTCGGGAATTTACGACTGTGGAGTGCTATACCAAATGTTAGTAGTATAGAAATATGCGAGAACAGGCACGTTGAATCAGTAAAAATCTTGATATGGGTATATTTGTCCATATTTTAAGTAGCAGTATGTAAGGAAATGATTGATGAAAATAATCTAATAGTTAAAAAGAATTCATTTGTAGAATCAATATATGATATGAGTACATTAGAGTTAAAACTTACACTTATAGCTATTAGTAGAATAAGTCGAAGTAGTGACAGTTTTAAATACGTTTATATCAGTTGAGGAATTTTCAAAGATAACAAATACAAAAAAAGATGGGATATATGCTCATATTAAAACGATGTGTAACAATCTAGGAAGCAAGTCTATAAAAGTATTTAATAAAGAAAATAACAGATATGTAGTTTATCCTTGGTTTAGCAAACTTGAATATTATATCAATGAAGGTATGGTAGAAATAGAATTTAATAGTAATATAGAACCATTTTTGCTTATGCTAAAAGATAATTTTACAGCTTATGTACTAAAATATGTAATTCATATGAAAAGTAGGTATTCTATTCGACTTTATGAATTACTAAAACAGTATGAAATAATTGGTTTAAGAAAGATAGAGCTTAATAAATTAAAAGAACTTTTAAATATTGATGATAAATATAAACTCTATGGTCATATAAGGCAAAGAGTATTAGAACCAGCAAAAAAAGAAATTGAAAAGACATCTGATATAAGATTTACGTATCAAGAAATTAAAACAGGCAGAAAAATAACTGCAATTAAGTTTTATATAACAAAAAATGAAAGTAGTGAAAATTATAGTAACTACGATAAATTTAAATTAACATGTATGATACAAAATGAATTCTATAATAAATTTAATATAAATCTTCACCATACAGACTTTTTATCAAAACATAGAATTATATTAATAGACATATTAAGAACACTAAAAGGTGTAAATCAATCTAAAATAAGGTATCCTGAGCGTTGGTTTAAAAATGCCATAATTGAGTCAACTAATAAATATGATTCCGACAAAATTTGCAAATTAAAAGATTTTTAGAAACCTATACTTCAAACTAGGGACAACTGCACGGTAGTGACAAAGATGCTGATAATATTCTGTATAACTATGTTTTAAACAGTATAAATAATGTTAAACATATTAAACAACAACAAAATAAATTCAAAACTTGCTTCTAAGAAGTAGCATACTATTTTTTAATAGAAATAAAAACTCAAAACATACCCTGTTGCTTGCATTATAGGGTATGTTTTTAAATATTAATACTTAAATATTCTGTTAAGCTATACTTTTCATAAGAAAGTATAGTTTTGCTTAATAGCTTTTTACCTCCAGATAGCACTAATCTTATTTTATGCACTTAGTGAAAATGTGGTGGATAAATTTGTTATTAGTTTGATTAATTGTTTGTGAGATTATTGTGATGTTATTTTTAGAGCTAGCTGATCTTTAACTTATTTACAACACTCAACGCAGGTAGTCACATTATAATAACCCAAAGTTTTGGCTTTTTCAATGGCATCATTACAATCATCATAATAGCCTAAGTAGGCTCTATTATGAGGGAAAAATTTACAATTCTCGGCATGAATTTTATGATCTTTAGTTTCTTCAGCTTCTTTGTTTATGTAATATTGTTGAAACAAAATATCACCACCCTTTTTTAAT
>CAYRXC010000052.1:0-3400 GCA_964428195.1 uncultured Muribaculaceae bacterium
TGGTCGGGAAAACAGGATTTGAACCTGCAACCCCTACGTCCCAAGCGTAGTGCACTACCAAGTTGTGCTATTTCCCGGCGCAAAATAATAATAGCACAAATTGATACTTAAATCAATAAGTTTTATGATATATGTTTTAATCTTTTTATTGCCCATTTGTTTAATAATAAATCTAAAATTATATTTAGAAATAACGAAAATGCTATTATTACAAAGATTATGTTATTGATAGAAAGAGACCTAAGTGATTCTATTTCTTGAAATAATCCAAATAATGTAAAAATTATAATCATAGGTATCATAATAGTAATCAATGAACTAAGGCTTTGTTTAACAACTACTTGATCATTTATTGCATCCAATTTAGGAAATCTTAAATTAACAATCATTCCAAATTTTGCTATTAGTAAAGCATAAATGCTTGATAATAATATTAGAAGCAATAATTGAAAAAAACTAAAGTTTAAAGAAAAATATAACACTATTGATGACATTACTGCAATTGGTACTACTACTAAAATACTAAATAATATTTTAGAATAAATAATATCTTTTTCCGCAATTGGTAAACTTTTTAATATCCATAATTTTGAACCTTCAATAGAAATTGAAGATGCTGTTATGTTAGTCATACCTATACAGAAAAGGAATAATGCTAGAATTAAGTGTAAATTAGAAAGACCATCTGACATTCCCATATATTTTAATATTTCTTCTTTAGAAATAAAAAATGTAGCACAAGATAATACAAACATAATTACCATTCCAAACAAAGTATTAACTAAATAAATTGGAGAAGAAATAATTTTTTTTGCTTCCTTATAGACTAAAGCTCTTGTTATTGAATAAGATTCTAATTTTTTTTGTTTTCTACTTTTTGAAATGTTATGCTCACTTGATTTGCTTATAATTTTTAAATAGTTCCTATTAACAATTAAAATAAATATATATATCAAAACATAATTTATTACTAAATAATAAACAAAAGATAATATATTATTATTAAATAAAGCATCATTAAGTAAATAAGTAGGATAAGAGACGTATTTCAATATATTGCCTATCGTTTCTCCATTTGATACTAAACCATTTAATATATTATTTAAATTCATTTGAATATACATTATTATAAAAAACATGAAAAAAGATAATAATATTTCAAATATATTTTTCTTATTACTCTTTGGAATAAGTCTAGCTACTAAATATCCAAATAGACCTCCAAATACTGTTGGAATAATTGGAATAATAAACAATGAAAAAAACAACAAAACAACTGAATAAACAGTAATAGATGTATTGATGTAGTAAACAATAAATGTTGGAATATTAATTAATAAAGATAATATTAAACTGACCATATACATATCTAATACTTTTGCAATCACTATTTCTTTAATTTTTATTGGAAAAGATAATAATAAATCTTTGTCATTAGAATCATATAGATTGTTCTTTGACGTTCTTAAGGTAGATATAAATACTAAAAGGGAAGAAAACCCAATAAACATGGTTAATAATAAATTCATCATATTAGCTTTTTTTAATGTGTCCACAATCATTGCTGAAGAAAAGCCCATTGAAAACATAAGCATTGATACTACATATATAATTAAAACTATTATTCCTATTTTTTTAAATATATTATATTTTTTAAACTTGTTTAAAGCAAATATATTGTATAAACCAACTTTAAAAACAGCTAATGCCTTACTCATTATTTAGCTCCAAAAATAAAGATTCTAAGCTCTTTTGACCAATTATCTTTGAAGTTTTTCCTTCTATTACCAGTTTCCCTTCTTTAATTATTCCAACCCTATCGCATAATTTCTCTACTACTTCTAACACATGTGAAGAAAAGAATACTGAAGTTCCCTCTTTACACATTTCTTTCATAATTGATTTTAATGAGAATGCTGCTTTTGGATCTAAACCAACAAAAGGTTCATCTAACACTAATAATTTCGGTTTATGGATCAATGCAGATATGATTACTAATTTTTGTTTCATTCCATGAGAATATGTTGATATTAAATCAACTAAATTATCTTTTATTTTAAATATTTCAGAATATTTATCAATTAGTTCTTGGCGTTCTTTTAGAGGTATTTCAAACATATTTGACACAAAGTTTAAATATTGAATTCCTGTTAATGAATCATATATATCAGGATTATCAGGAATATATGCCAATTTCTTTTTACACTCTATTGGGTTTTCTTTTATAGATATTCCATCAATTTGAATATCTCCTTCTTCAAATTCAACTATCCCTACAATTGATTTAATAGTAGTTGTTTTACCTGCCCCGTTGTGGCCAATAAAACCATATATTTCTCCGGGTTTAATCTCTATAGATAGAGAATCTACTGCTTTCTTTTTATTTGTACCATAAGTCTTTGAAATATTAATAATCTTTAACATAACATATTCCTCCGACTTTTATTATAACATAAAAAAACGAGTACATTTACTCGTTTTGTTTATTTCTTTTTAAACATAAAGAAGAATCCAACAATGAAAACAAGAACTACAAAGATTATCAATATTCCAGTATTAAGGGAATCTTCTGAACCAACATCATAACCTTTTTCTTCTATAATATTTCCCACAATGTCTTTTGAAGATTCGTCTTCGTATTGTTTTATAATTTCATCTTTAACCAATTTCTTGGTTTTTTCTTCAAAGCCAGAAAAGTATTCTTCTCCTATAACGATTAATGGAACCGATTCTATTTTTTCTCCCAACTCTTCTGATGCTTCTACCATCAACTTACTATTGTTAACACTCTTTGAAATGTTTACTTCAACTAATTCAAAATACTCTATATATTCTTCATTTAATTCAGACAGATATTCCTTTGCACTTTTACAATAAGGACATCCATCTTGTTCAAATAAATATACTTTTATTTTTTCCTTAGAACTTACCAGTAAGGGAAACATCAACAAAACAATTGTCAAAAGTTTAATTATTTTTTTCATAATACTCCTATAAATTGCTACTCAATAAGTATAATTTATCTTATATAATTAGTCAATAAAAAAATATCTAATCTAGATATTTATAAATTGGCGCGCCCAGTAGGAGTCGAACCCACAACCTTTTGGTCCGTAGCCAAATGCTCTATCCAGTTAAGCTATGGGCGCATAATACTTGATAATATTAACACATCTGAATGTTTTTTTCAATAAAAAAAACTAATTAACATTAGCTTTTCAAAATTCTTATGGTGGCTCCAGTTGGAATTGAACCAACGACACCAGGATTTTCAGTCCTGTGCTCTACCAACTGAGCTATAGAGCCACTTTGGCGGTTCCAACGGGACTCGAACCCGCGATCTCCTGCGTGACAGGCAGACGTGTTAACCAACTACACCATAGAACCATTTAAATAATGC
>CAYRXC010000053.1:0-1435 GCA_964428195.1 uncultured Muribaculaceae bacterium
TAAAATCCACACCAATACTTTTAGCTAAGTCTCTCTGAGTTATACGTTTCTCTTTCCTAGCTTCTTTAATAATCTGACCAAAAGTTTTCATGTTATATCACCCTTCATTATGTTAGCAAATGTTGAGTAATTTGTCAACGCTAATTTTCCCTAAATTCATGCCAATTTAAGTTTAATCCCCGAATTAATACATCTGTTATACATTAATTTTCTCTGCATCTGTAAATGGTATTACTAGTCTAATATTTCGGATAATTATGTGATACAGTACATAAATTTCTATAATACTGCTATAATAATTCTATCCTTATTTTTAAACACATAGGTATTATATCAATGATACTTTTATCAATCCTTTAGGCATTACTTATGATTCTTCTCTCCTTATATCTTTCTTGGGTAGGTGAGTAAATTACCTCAACAATCTTAGTATAATCATCATTGCTTCTGTTTAATACAATATGTTTAAAAGAGCTTTCCATAAAACTAAATTTTCTTCTTAAAAACTTAGCAACTTGATCATTAGCTGTAGTAATAATAATTTGAGTTCCATTAAGTGCTAATTCTCTGATTAAATCAATAAGATTAAGTATATGCATATCGTCCATATTTGCAATTGGTTCATCTAGTATTATAAGTCTCGGTGCGTTAGTTGCACTCATATGTAATGCTAACAATATTGAAAAGATTAAAGATATTCTTTGACCTGTACTAATTTTCGTTGCATCAATTTTTTCTCCAGTCTTTGTTCGAATAAACCTTACTCTCCCTTCTTGTATGCTTAAATCGGAAAACTCTTTTGGTTTATGTATCATTTTAAATATATCTTCTATCCGTTTTGCATTTTGACTAATAAAATCCTGCATATAATCTTCAACTGGTTTTAAGCTATTAAATGCATCAATAGCTTCATTGCATACTTCTTTTTCATTTTTTAATGCAAGCATTTTCTCATTTATTTTATCAATTTGAATTTTGAGTAAATCATTTTGTTTAACATCATTATTTATCTTGTTTAATTCGAGAATTAAATCATTACACATTTCATAATTTTGACACCAATCATATAATTTAAGATTATTTATGTCTAAATTAAATACACTTAAAATAATATTAACACTTTTTATTGTTTGATTAATTAATTCTAAATCTTCTATAGGGTTTTCTGTTTTTAACAACTCTTTGTTAATTTCTGTTGCTTTTGTTTCTTTATTAATTATCTCTGTTCTTAAATCCATAATTTCTTTTTCTATTTCTTTTCTTTTTTCTATAATTATCTTGATCTTATTTTTACAATAATCCAATAAACTCTTAAAATTATTTTCATTTCTAAATTCTAAAAAGGTTATTGAATTTTCAATGTTTATAACAAAGTTATAGTTTTCTTTTTCTCTTATTAGATATTCATCAATCTGTGTAATTTCATAATTTAACA
>CAYRXC010000053.1:1469-3396 GCA_964428195.1 uncultured Muribaculaceae bacterium
CTGTTCAATGTTTAACTCGTTCTCGGTAACAAGAAAACGTTTTATTTCTTCAATAAGATTTATTTTCTTTATGTATAGTTCTTTTGTTTCTTTAAGCTGTTCAATCTTATGGTTAATATCATTCTTATTAGCTATTAAGGCACTTAACTCATCATCTAACTTACCATATATTCCTTCAGTATTTTTTATTGCTAAAAATAAATTCTCCTTATAAATATAATCATGTCCGCACAAAGGGCAATGTCCATCATCCCCTTTCAAGTTTATCATATTATTGCCAATATCTGATAATTGTACCCGAAGATTGGATATAATGCTTAAGCTGCTCTTTTTATTGCTTATTTCATTTTCTATTTTTTTTAACTTATTGTTATTTAAAGCTAAGTTACTTTCCAATTGTTCAAAATCAATATCTGATAATTCTATTTCCATATCCTTTATAAAAACTTTTTCATATTTTTTATAAATATCTGAAAGCTTATCTTTCCTTTTTTTGCTATGCTCGTATTTATTCTTTAATGTCCACATACTATCCTCTGAATTAAACTGCGTTTTTATCTTAGATATTATATTTTCATATTCTGAATAATTCAGTTTTTCTAATGTCTCAAGTATACTGCTGATATGATTATTCTTTTCATTAATCGCTTCATTTAGATTATATTTGGCTTTTTCTTGTAAATTATAGTATTTTACTTTGCTTTGCAATTCATTTTGTTTTAATAATAGTTCATTTAAAGTTATATCGTTCTGAAAATTAAATACATATTGTTTTATATCTTTAACACTTTCTTTAGACAGACTGAAAGAATTATTTAGATACTCTAACTTTTTTTGGTCATTATAATTATAATACTCCGGTTCAAACCTTATAAATATGCTCTTTAAAATTACATTAACTTTATCCCATATACTAAGTGTACTCTCTCTATCCACAATATTTCGTTCCAATTCAGTTTTAGTGTTATCCAATTCAGAAATGTTCTTAATTCTATACCTTAATTCTTTATTAAATTCATCATAAAATCTATGAAATGTTAAATCAGCTTGTGTAACTTCTTCACCAAAAATGAGGTTCTTTAATAATTCATATAAATTAATATCATTATCTTCATATTTTATTGAAGCATTAGATTTTAGATAATTAAATATAGAGAAGTTGTTGTTTAACGTTGCTTTTCTACCTATTGAAGTAGTTCCGTACCAAGCTCCATCAATTTTTCTTAATTCTGAAGACTCTTTTATTGAACTTAGTATAATTTCCTTATTCTCTACATTAGTACATTCTACCTTTACTTCACCAACTTCATTTTTTTGACCAGATATAGAGCCAGTAAGACCATATTCTATAGCTTCACAAATAGATGACTTCCCACTACCATTAGGCCCTGAAATTAAATTAATCATTCCTAATGGTAGTATTACATTTTCACCAAAACAATGTTTCCTATATGAATTAATTACCACATTTTTTACATCTTTTATTCTAAGTTTATTATCAAAGGATATTTTGTTTGTATTTTCTCTCGGTCTTCCTACAACTTGAATTTTTTTATTTTTTTCTATATAATTTACAACGCTGCTAGTGCTAAATTTATTATATAAACATCCTACTAACCCAACACTATTCAGTATAGATTCCCATTGAGATAGTATTTCCACATTAGCATTACTAATTATACTATCGCTTTTCTTAATATAATTATGAGAAACAAATAATTCAAACTCTTTTTCACTCATAAAATATTTTCTCATAAAATCATCATTATTCTCAATTTTTGATAAGGTATCATTATATTTAATCTCATCATCACTTATAATAATAAAGTAAATATTCCAACGCAAGTCGCTTCTATAATTATAAAATAACTCGGAAAAAAATTCATTTTGAAAAGCAAAATAAGCAAGTATTATGCAAATAGAAAAA
>CAYRXC010000054.1:0-3267 GCA_964428195.1 uncultured Muribaculaceae bacterium
AATGTTTATTATTTTTTGATGAATGTGAATCAAAATTATCTAATACTTTATTTAAAAGAGATGATATTGATTTCGTTTTACTAAGAACAACAAAAAATCTAAAGTTTTTAACTGAAGAATACTTAGAAAAAACAAAAAATTATCATTCATTTATAGTTAATTATAATGAACAATTAGAAACAGAAGTTGAAAGATTTAAAACATATCTTAAAGAGAATGGAATTAATCTAACTCACTTTTATAATGATTCGGAATACTATCAAGAATTTGCAAACAGATTTGCAAGAAGTATAGATTTACCTGCTTTAACTGAACAACAAGTTAATTGGGTAAGAGATAAAGTCGATATGAAAGATAATTTTCGTTCAGTGGGCTTAAGAACAGTTGATTACCTTCCGGTTGAAAGTTTTGATGATGTAAAACAATTTTTTATTTCTCAAAATGGTAAACCAATAATATTTAAACCAAGGAAAGGTATGAATAGTATAGAAACTTATAAGATAGATTCTGTTGAGCAAATAGATGAACTTCCTATCGAAATGAAAAAGGGTAAATATATGGTAGAAGAATTCTGTTATGACAAAGAATGGTCAATTGAAAGTTTAGTTCAAGATGGCAAGGTATTAGATTCTTATGTTACATATATTCCTAATCCAACTATTTGGGCAGCTATTAACAATAAACTAAATTGCCATATGACAACCCCAAATGTACCAGAACACTTTAAATTTATACCCAAAGAATTAATACAGCAAATAGTAGATGGTATGTCATTAAAAAATGGCGCTATGACTATTGAAATATTTGTTGATCAATTCGGAAATGTAATGCCAAGTGAATTAGGATGGAGATTACCAGGATGTCAAGCAACTTTAAACCACAGCTTGTCTTATGGATTTGATATGTATAATACTCTGATTGATATTATGATAGGAAATAAAGTTAAGTTAGATTATAGATATCCAATTCGTTGTGTTGGGGATTTATATTTACCAAATAAAGAGGGAGTAGTTACACAAATGACATCTTTAGAAGAATTACTAGAAATGGATGGAGTAATAGATGGAGAAATGTTTGCTCAAGTTGGAAAAAATCAAGTAAAACGAAGAGTAGGTAATGATTCTTCTGGTTGGGTACAGGTTGTAGGAAGAACTACTGAGGAAACAGAAGCTAAAATGCAAAAGGTTTTTGATAATTTTAAATTAGAAGTAGAAAAGCAATTAACAAAAAGATATAAAGAAAGATTATAATAAATGGAGGAAAAAAATATGAAAAGAAATAGTAAATTATTATTAATACTAATCGCTACTATATTAGTATTAAGTGGTTGTAGTTCAAAGGAATTAATAAAAATTGAAAATTTAAATGAACTTGAAAATAAAAAAGTAGGTATATATACGGGATCAGAATATGACACAATTTTAAAAGACAAAGTAGAAAGTGCAATACCAACTTATTATAATAATTATAGTGATCAAATATCAGCACTAAAATCGGGAAAAATTGATGGTTTTTTAACTGATGAACCACTTGCTAAAGAAATGATTAAAAAGAATAGTGGTATAAAATATCTAGATACTTTTTTAACTAATGATAGTTATGCTTTTGCAATTAATCCAAAATTAACTTCATTACAAGAGCAAGTTAATAATGTGCTTAAGCAAATGAAAACCGATGGAACACTAGATGAAATGGCAAAAAAATGGATGGGAGAGGATGAGTCTAAAAAAATATTACCAAGTTATAATTATGATGATTCTAAAGGAATTATAAAATTTACAACTGTATCTGGCTCCGCACCCTTTGCTTATATGAAAGATAATAAAATCGTAGGTTATGATATTGAAATCATAATGTATATAGCAAAAGAACTTAACTATAAATTAGAAATAACAGAAATGTCATGGGAAGGTGTACTACCTGCTGTTATTTCTGGAAAGATGGATATGGCTGGTTGTTCGATAATAGTTACTGAAGAAAGACAAAAATCAATGCTGTTTTCAGATCCAAACTTTACAGGTGGGATTGTTGTTGTAGTTAGAAAATAAAAAGGATGTATTTTTATGAAAGATAAAACCAAGAAAAAACTTGTTTCAAAAATTATTGGTGCTTTAATAGCATTGATTATTTTATCAATATTAATTATTTATAAAGATAATCTTATTACTTTTTGGAATAATTTAAAAATTAGTTTTACACGAACCTTGGTAGAAGAAAATCGTTACGAATTATACTTAAATGGTTTAAAGCTAACTATGATTTTATCTTTCTTCTCAATTATATTTGGAACGATATTAGGAGTATTAGTTTGTTTCTTAAATAAGTCTAAAACTAATATACTATCGAAATTAGCAAAAATATTCGTAAGCATAATACAAGGTACTCCAATACCGGTATTACTACTAATATTTTATTATGCTATATTTGGGAATATAGATATAGATCCAATGATAGTAGGAATTATAACATTTTCAATATATTTTTCTGCTTATGTGTCAGAAATATTAAGAGCAAGCATTGAATCGATAAACAAATCTCAATTACTTGCAGCATACTCTCTAGGTTTCACAAAAATTCAAACAATTAAATATATATTTTTACCACAAGCCTTATCATACATTTTACCTACATATAGAAATGAAGTTGTATCGTTGATAAAATTAACATCAATTGGTGGCTATATTTCTATATTTGAATTAACGAAAGCGTCAGATGTTATAAGAAATAGAACATATGAGGCTTTCTTCCCATTAATTTTTACTGCCTTTATATACTATCTTATATGCAAATTAGTAGGTTATTTATTAGACTATATCAACAAAAAAATAGATCCGAGATTAAGCAAAAGAAAGTTGGTGAAGTAATTTGTTGGAAATAAAACAAGTGGTAAAAAGTTATAAAGATGACAGAGTATTAAAAGGTATTAGTTTAACCATTGAAAAAGGTGAAGTAATATCTATTATTGGAAAATCTGGAAGTGGTAAAAGTACTTTACTAAAATGTATCAACAAACTTGAAAATATTGATTCTGGTGAAATAATTCTAAATAATAGGAACATAGATGATTATGATATAATAGATTTGCGAAAACAAATTGGTATTGTTTTTCAAGAATTTAATCTATTTGAACATTTAACAGTTTTGGAAAATATTACAATAGCTTTAAAAAAAGTAAAGTTGATATCTGGAAAAGAAGCAACAAAAGTAGCAAAAAAATTGTTGTCAGATATGGGATTAATTGAAAAAATAAATAGTTATCCAAATGAA
>CAYRXC010000055.1:0-3238 GCA_964428195.1 uncultured Muribaculaceae bacterium
GGGTTTTAAAGTATCTTTTTAAATGTGTCTACTTTTTCTTGACTAGTTCAATTTGTTATCTTTTTTTGTTCATTACTGATGTCCATTTCTTTGCAAGTATTTTTGGTTTTTCTTGTGCTTTAATCAATCTATCCAAATATGAAATAATTCTCTCATTATCTCTTTTTTCTTGATTGATAATATTCCTATAATAGCTAGACATTCTTATATATTCTTTCATATTCATATGTACTCTCCTATTTCAATATTACCATATTTTTATAATAAAAAGATGATTATTTATCATCTTTCTTTATTTTTTTAAATATATTACCTTTTTTTGGTTTTTCTTCTTCGACTACTTCTTCTTCTTTTTCTTCAATCTTAATTGCATCTTTTCTAGATAAATTTAATCTTCCTTTATTGTCGTAACCTAAAGCTTTAACCAAAATTTCATCTCCAACAGATACTATGTCTTCTGTCTTTTCTACTCTCTTAATATCTAGTTGTGATATATGTACTAGTCCTTCACAACCTTTCCAAAGTTCTACAAAACATCCAAAAGCTTCAACTTTTACAACTTTACCTGTATATATTTTGCCTTCTTCAACTTCTCTAATGATAGATTCTATCATTTCTTTAGTTTTATTTATTACATTAATATCTTTATGGTAAATAAGAATTCTTCCATCATCTTCAAGGTCTACCTTTACTGCATTAATATCATTTACAGATACTACGTTGCTAGCTTCTTGGATAATCTTAGTGATCATCTCTCCACCTTTTCCAATAATGTCTTTAATCTTATCTGGATTAATATGCATTTGAATTATTTTTGGAGCATATTTACTCAATTCTTCTCTTGGTTTTTCCAATACCGATTCCATTAAATCTAATATTTCAAATCTAGCTTTTTTAGCTTGATCTAGTGCTTTCTTCATTATTTCTCTTGTTATTCCTTTAATTTTTATGTCCATTTGCATAGCACAGATTCCTTTTCTAGTACCAGCAACCTTGAAATCCATATCTCCTAAATGATCTTCTAAGCCTTGGATATCAGTTAATATTTGATATTTACTTCCATTTGCTAGTAGACCCATAGCTATTCCAGCTACTGGAGCTTTTATTGGAACACCTGCTGCCATAAGTGATAGACACCCTGCACAAATAGATGCTTGAGATGATGAACCATTAGACTCTAATATTTCAGATACTACTCTTATAGTATAAGGAAATTGTTCTTCATCAGGAATTACTTGCAATAGTGCTCTTTCTCCTAATGCCCCATGTCCGATTTCCCTTCTTCCTGGAGTTCCATATCTTCCTGTTTCGCCAACAGAAAACTGAGGGAAATTATAATGAAGCATAAATCTTTTTGAATCTTCAACTCCTAGTCCATCTAGTATTTGATTATCTGTTAAAGAACCTAAAGTTGTAACACTAAGTGATTGAGTTTGACCTCTCGTAAATAAAGCCGAACCATGTGTTCTTGGTAACAAGTCGATAGATGCAGATATTGGTCTTATTTCATCTTCTTTTCTTCCATCTGGTCTTATCTTTTCATCTACTACTAATTTTCTGAATTCAGATTTTTCAACATTAGATAAAATAAGTTTTACCTTTGTCAACAATACCTCTAATTCATCATGTTCCATATCATGATTTTGATCTTCAAAATGTTTTACTATTTCATCTTTTAATGATTCTATAGCATTTAATCTTTCTAACTTATCTTTAATTCTAATTGCTTCACCCATAGGTTTTTTACATTGTTCTTCTACACTTTTTACTAAATCATTTTGTAATTCTAGTTTTTCATATGCCATTTTTTCTTTTCCAATTTTTTTAATTATTGTATCTTGGAATTCAACCAATTCTTTAATAGCATCGTGTCCAAACATTATAGCTTCTAACATATCCTTTTCAGATACCTCTTTGCTACCTGATTCAACCATGTTAACGGCATCAATAGAACCCGCAACGGTCAAATCAATATCACTCTTTTCCATTTCTTCATTTGTAGGATTTATAACAAACTTTCCATCTACTCTTCCAACTTTAACTCCCGCAATTGGAGAATCAAAAGGAATCTCACTTATACATGTAGCTAAAGAAGAACCAAATAATGCGGTCATTTCTGGAGTATTATCTTGATCTACTGACAATACTTCATTTACAACATCTACTTTATTTCTAAAATCTTCTGGAAACATTGGTCTCATAGGCCTATCTATCATCCTAGCACCTAATGTAGCATTCTCAGTAGGTCTTCCCTCTCTTTTAATAAATCCCCCAGGAATTTTTCCAACAGCATATTGTTTTTCTAAATACAATACAGTCAAAGGAAAGAAATCCGACAATATGTCACATTCTTTTGATACTACTGCTGTACTCAATATAACAGTTTCCCCGTATCTTACTAAAACTGAACCATTAGCTTGTTTTGCTAATTCACCATGTTCAACAATTAATTCTCTTCCCCTAAAGTTTAATTTAAATATTTTCTTTTCCATTACTATCTCCTTAATATTTTTGGTAGTTCTTCAAATTCGGTTATAACAGCATTTGCACTTTTATATAGACTCATTTTATTTTGATTGTAATCGATTAAAATAGTTTGAATTCCAACATTTTTAGCTCCTAAATCAGTAAAACTATCTCCAATCATTACACATTTGCTCGGATCTAAATTCTCATTACCTAATACATTTATATATCTTTGAATATTAGGTTTAGCATAGTCTCCTTCACAAGTATATATTGCTCTGAATTTTTTTTCAATATTTACTTTTTTAAGTTTTTCAATTTGATTTTTTAAAAACCAATCCGAAATTATAATAGAGTCATAATTTAATAAATCCAAAGTATCTGCTACGTTAGGAAATCCCTTTATATATTTTGGAGTTAATTCGAGAAGTTTATATACCAATAAATATGCTTCTTTCAAACTTATTTCTAATGCTTTTTGTTGTTCTCTTGCATAATTTTCAATAGAAAAATATAAATTGTTTATTCTACTCTTATGAAGTAATCTCGATACTCCTAACATATGTTTTTTTTGAATACTACTTGGATCTTCTTTCATATCTGGTAATGCTTCTTTTAGCATTTCATTCATGTCTTCAAAATATGTCAAAGTCCCATCAATATCAAATAAAGTATGCTCTATATTGCCTTCCAGCTCGTTTTTTACAACCATTTTCCCCTCAAAAAAAGGCACTCAAAAGAATGCCTACTTTCTTAATTCTAATTTTTTAAT
>CAYRXC010000056.1:0-3114 GCA_964428195.1 uncultured Muribaculaceae bacterium
ACGATTAGTTGTTTTCTTTTTCTAAATATTCACTATATTTTAACATCTTATCAATATATTTTCCGTCTTCTTTAAATTCTATAATCCTATTTGCGGAAGTTTCAATTAATTCGTGGTCAAATGTTCTAAATAAAACTGCCCCTTTAAATTCTACTATTCCTTGATTTAATGATGTAATGGTTTCTATATCCAAATGATTTGTAGGCTCATCCATTATTAATACGTTAGAAAAAGACAACATCATTTTAGAAAGCATACATCTTACTTTTTCTCCTCCACTTAATACATTTACTTTTTTTAGAGATTCTTCACCAGAAAAAAGCATTCTTCCAAGGAAACCTCTAACGTATTGTTCATCTTTTTCTTTTGAATATTCTTGTAACCACTGAATTATATTTTTATCTCCTGTAAAAAATTGATCGTTATTTTTTGGAAAGTACGAAAAAATTGCACTTGAACCCCAATTAATTTCTCCACTATCTATTTCAATCTCTCCTGCTAAAGCTTTAAAAAGAGTGGTAATTGCTAATTCATTACTTCCTATAAATGCGATTTTATCGGTATTATTGATAGTCAAATTTAAATTGTTTATTACCTTTTTCCCTTCAATAGATATTGTTAAGTTCTTTGTGCTTACAACTTCTTTTCCTAAAGGTTTTTCAACTTTAAAATTTATATATGGATACCTTCTACTTGATGACTTGATATCATCCAAGACAATTTTTTCTAGTGTTTTTTTCCTAGATGTAGCTTGTTTAGACTTTGAAGCATTTGCAGAGAACCTTGCAATAAAATCTTGTAATTCTTTTATTTGTTTTTCCTTTTTAGAATTAGAATCTTTCATTTGTTTTTGAATTAATTCGCTTGATTGTCTCCAAAAGTCATAATTTCCAACAAATGTTGTTAATTTTTGATAATCTATATCAACTATATGAGTACAAACTTTGTTTAAAAAATGCCTATCATGAGATACTACAATTATAGTATTACTAAATTCTATTAAGAATTCTTCTAACCAAAGCTTAGCATCTATATCTAATCCGTTTGTAGGTTCATCTAACAATAAAACATCTGGCTCTCCAAACAATGCCTGAGCAAGAAGAACCTTCACCCTATTAGAAGCATCTATTTCGTTCATATTTTTTTCATAGTATTCTGTTGGTACTCCCAACCCATTTAATAGTATGGCTGCATCACTTTCTGCTTGCCATCCATTCATCTCATCAAACTCTGCTTCAAGCGCTCCTAATATTAACCCATCTTTATCAGTAAAATCAGCTTTTGAATACATTATCTCTTTTTCTTTTGTAATTTCATATAATCTTTTGTTTCCCATTATAACTACATCTATTACTTTATTGCTAGCGTATAAATTTTGATCTTGTTTTAATGTTGATATTCTTACTTTATTTCCAGTTAATACTTCTCCCTTAGTAGGCTCAAGTTCTCCTGAAAGTATTTTTAAAAAAGTAGATTTTCCACTTCCATTAGCTCCAATCAACCCATAACAATTTCCTTGAGTAAACTTAATATTTACATTTTCAAATAATACTCTTCCACCAAACCTTAATGTAATATCTTTAGTACCTATCATAATATCACTCCTCAACCAAATAAGAGTATACTTAAAATACTAAAAAAAGTAAACACAATTGAAGTTTTTATTTATATAATATATAATTACAATATAATAAAGTGAGGTTAGTAATGAATCAAATAGTTGCAAACGATGAAATGTTAAAAATAAAAGAAAAAATTGACAATGAATATATTGAACTAACAAATAACATTAATAACATCAACACCCAATTTGACTCAATTAATTCAAACTGGAAAGGGAATAAAGCAAACTTAATATTAAAACCAATTGAAGAAATCAAAAAGAATAACGAAAATATACTGAAAAAAATTGCATTAAAATCAGAACAAATATTAAATGCATACAATGTATATTTAAAAAGCCAAGATACATACATTGCTGTTTCACCTATAACAACTGTCGATCAAACAACAACACAAGCTGAAATAGTTCCAGAGGAAGCACCTACACCAATATCAACTTCTGAAAAATTAAAAGCGCTACAATTAGACTTCTCGGGATTTCAAGAAACCTTACTTCCCGTACTTATACATAATGAAGTTAATGGAATCAATGCTTATTCATCTTATACTCCTGATGACTTAATGAATTTAGTAATAAAGTATAATGCTTCTCCAAATATAATCAATGTTGATGACCCGTCCTATTTGCAAAATAGTGCAAATAGTTTAAATGTTGTTCAACAGGAATTAAAAAATAATAATCTTTGGGGAACTCCCTCTGCAGTAAGAATTGTATCATTATGGATGATTAGTACTGGTTATAAAATTCCAACAACAGCATCAATTAAAAAAGACAATAAGGGCAATCTAGTTGAAGGCGTTGGAAACCAAAGAGGAATTGGAGTAGGAAACAACTGGAATAAAGAGGGAAATGGATTAGATTGTACAAACTTTGCTTATTGGCTCACTTTAAATTCCGGATTATTAACTGATAATAATGGAAATCCCGCAGAAGGAATGGCATTAAACAATCCATATAATAGAGGTTCAAAGATAACACAAAATAGTATACCTGGTTTTTATTCAGGAGATATCGTTGCTACTCCAAATCATGTTGGAGTATATCTCTTCTCAGATGACAAATATGTATACACATTTGAAACAGTATCAAATGCTGCATTTGGAAAACCTGGAAGAGGGTTAGGAGACTATGGTACATCTATTACGATTACTCCGATAAATAGCACTGTTCCAATCCCAGATAGTTTCAATAATCAAAAATGGTTTAAGCCAATAGGCTATTGGGATAGAATAGCAAGTATATTTAATGTAAGTCTAGATAGAGCAACAGTTCCGCATACCGGAAATATTGTATTAAAACCAAATAACTGATTTTTTTTCTTATAATTATTGACATATTAGTTAAAATTGTTATAATTATAAGTACTTGCAGATGTAGTTCAATGGTAGAATTTCAGCCTTCCAAGCTGATTACGTGGGTTCGATTCCCATCATCTGCTCCAATAATAATTAAGTTGCTAACCCTAGTGGTTGGCATTTTTTTTTATATAA
>CAYRXC010000057.1:0-3060 GCA_964428195.1 uncultured Muribaculaceae bacterium
CCTCTTTCTTCTAATAAATCAATTATTCTAGCCGCTCTATTATATCCAAGTTTAAACCTTCTTTGTAATAATGATGCACTAGCTTTTTGAGTTTTTACTACAAATTCAACTATTTGATCATATAAAGGATCTTCGTATTCCTCTTCTTCTCCATCATTGTGCATCCTTGTTGCATCTTCACTTGTCAAAGAAAATCTATCATCAAATTTTGCTTTTTGTTGACTTACAGTATGGTTAACTACTTTTTGTACTTCATCATCGGTTACATAGGCACCTTGTATTCTAATAGGAGAAGATTCTCCAGTTGGTAAAAACAACATATCTCCTTTACCAAGTAATTTTTCAGCACCAGTCATATCTAAAATTGTTCTTGAATCTATGCTTGACGAAACTGAAAAGGATATTCTTGAAGGTAAGTTGGCTTTTATTAATCCAGTAATTACATCTGTAGAAGGTCTTTGAGTTGCAACAATTAAATGAATTCCAGCAGCTCTAGCTAGTTGAGTTATTCTTAAAATTGAATCCTCTACTTCTTTTGCAGCTACAAGCATCAAATCCGCTAATTCATCAATAATTACAACAATATATGGTAATCTTTCTGTTTGCTTTCCACTATTATCTTTTATTCTATTATAATCTTCTACATTTTTTGTGCTTGTTTCATTGAATAAATCATAACGTCTTTCCATCTCATATACCATCTTTTGTAGTGCTACTGAAGCTTTTTTAGCATCATTGACTACAGGCATAAGCAAATGTGGAGCACCATTATACATACCCATTTCAACTTTTTTAGGATCGATTAATACTAATTTTACTTCACTAGGTTTAGTTCTCATCAAAATAGATACAATTATTGAATTTATACATGATGACTTACCACTACCTGTAGATCCTGCAACTAACAAGTGAGGTGTTTTATTTATTTCCATAAACATAGTTTTTCCCATGATGTTTTTTCCAAGCGGAACACACAATTTGCTATTAGCTACAATTTTTGGTAAATCTATCAAAACTTCTTTTAAAGATACTATCGAATTAACACTATTAGGAAGCTCTATTCCAATAGTATTTTTGCCTGGAATTGGGGCTTGAATTCTAACTTCTTTTGCAGCTAGTGCAAGAGATATTTCTCTATTTACTCCTAATACTCTGCTTAGTTTTGTTCCCGATTTTAATTCCATTTCATATTGAGTAACTGATGGTCCAACGTTTACTTCTACCACTTTTGCATTTATATCAAAATCATTCAGTACTTTTTCTAACTTATCAACATTTTGTTTGATAGTGTTTTTATCGTTGTTTTTTAAGTTTTTCTTATGAGTAATCAACAACTCAATGCTCGGTAATATATAATTTCCATCATCAGGATTTATAATAGGTTCTTTGCTTATTTCTGTTTTTTCTTCAGGAGTATCTAATTCCTCAAGATTTGTAATTATTTTTTTATCAACATCTCCTTCTTCTACCTCTGCCTCTATCAATACTTTTTCTTTGTGTTCTTTATCCTTGTTCTTTTCAAATGCTTTCTTAATAGCATCTATTATCTTTTTAATTATATCAATAATAGATAGATCAAATAAGAATATTACACCTAATAAAATCATGACTATTGACACGATTTTCGTACCTATAACTGCAAACAATTTTACAAATAACCATAATATAGAAAAACCGATGATTCCACCACCATTAGAAATATTTGTCCCTTTAACCGCAAATAAAGTTTGATCGATAATCATTTTAAATGTACTAGAAGTTTCAACTCCCAACTCTTCTATAAATGCTAAATGCCTCAATATCAAGAAAGAAAAGAAAATCATAAATAGACCAATAGCTCTAATAGTAATTCCATACTTTTTGTTAAAAAAAGTCATGTACAATCCAGATAGTATTGCAATCATCAATCCTATCATCCATAACTCCCCAAACAAAAATACAGACATAGACATAAAAAATTTACCAACTATTCCAAGTCTTCCTAATCCAATTATAGACAACAAAGATATTACTATTCCCATAAATTGAACATTATGTTTTTTCTTAATTATTTTCTTTCTAGCCATATAGTACCTCTCTACTTACAATTATAACAAAATATGAAAGAAAAAGGAATATTATTCAAAATACTCCCCATAAAGACTCCAAGTTCTTGCTTCATTAATTTTTACTTTAATTATTTTTCCAATTAAATCAGTACTTCCTTTTATGTTAACTAATTTCCCGTTTTCCGTATACCCCATTACCATACCTTTTTTATTGCTTTCTGCTTCTATTAATACTTTATATGTTTTTCCGATAGTATTTTCCATTTTTTCTCTTGCATATTTATTTACAATCTCATTTAATCTATATAATCTATCTTCTTTTTCTTTTGTCGATAAATTATCTGCAAGCCTTGCAGAGGCCGTGCCTACTCTCGAAGAATATATAAATGTATATGCAGAATCAAATCTACATTTGTTTACTAAATCTATTGTTTCCAAAAAGTCATCTTCGCTTTCTCCTGGGAAACCCACAATTATGTCAGTAGTAATCGAACAATTAGGTATACTGTCTCGAATCTTATTAAACAATGCTAAATATGATTCCTTAGTATATCTTCTACCCATTAGTTTAAGAATTTTATTAGATCCACTTTGTACCGGCAAATGAATATAAGGAAGAATGTTTGAATTTTCCTTAATAGCAGTTATCATATCATCAGAAAAATCCCATGGGTGACTAGTAACGAACTTTATTCTCTCTATTCCCGTTTTACATATATCAACTAATAGATTCCCCATATTATAATCAGAATATTTATCCTTACCATATGCATTTACATTTTGCCCCAATAATGTTATTTCTTTGTAGCCTTCTTTTTTAAGATTAATTACTTCTTCTATAATGTCTTCTTTATCCCTACTTCTTTCTTTTCCTCTAGTAAAAGGCACTATACAATAAGTACAAAACTTATCACATCCATATATAATATTTACCCAAGCTTTATAATTGCTTTCCCTCTTTATTGGAATTCCTTCTACAATGTCTCCTTCTTTACTCCAAACATCTATTTCT
>CAYRXC010000058.1:0-3059 GCA_964428195.1 uncultured Muribaculaceae bacterium
ATTAAACAAAAGGCAGAGTAGGAATAAAAAACACAACAACAGTTGACGACTATATCTTTAGCTTCCCGGATGAGATTAAAGAAAAATTACAACTTATCAGGGATATAATAATTGAAAATGCTCCCGAAGCCCTTGAAAGTATGGCGTATGGTATGGTAGCCTATAAATTAAATAAAAAAACGCTTGTATATTTTGGCGGATTCGATAAACATATCGGGTTTTATGCAACTCCTTCGGGACACGAAAAATTTGCCGCTGAACTGTCCGTGTACAAACAAGGCAAAGGCTCCGTGCAATTCCCTTTAAATAAACCGCTGCCGCTAAAACTTATTGCCGGGATTGTGAGATTCCGGGTTGATGAAAATAAAGTGCAGAAGTGAAGAGCTTCATTTTGAGCTAATAGTACAGATTCTTCGCCGATACTCTCCTCCGAATTACAGTGTTCGAAAAGATTCCATAAGTACTGACACCACAATTAGTCTTTCTAGTTTTCATTATCACAAAGCTCAAATAATAATTGAACTAATTCATTTTTTAGAATAAATAATATTTAAACATATCTAAAATATTAACGATTATGTTTTTACATTAACGGAAATTATTGGACGACAGAACTCTCGTCCTTAATCTGAAAAATATTGAATATTTAGTGAAATATTTATTATAAATCTAATATATAGAATAAAATAATTTTGGCAAAATACTCAAGCAGAATGGGAATAGAAATAAGAAATAAAAATGCCTGCTAATTTTACATATACTGATGTAATTCAGTTTGATAAAGTATTAACATCATTTGGATCCTTCTTTCAAAAAAATAAAAAAGAATTTCTTAATACAATGAATTTATATTTAATAATATAATTTTAATGGAGTAGGTCATATGGAAGATAAAGATAAAGGTTTTTTTCTTGGTACACTAGATAATATGCTTTTTATTTATTTTCTTATGGGATTTGGAGCTGTCATATTATTTATTTTATACATAGGTTATAATTTTATTAGGGTTGTATTTTTCAATGATATTATTATGTATGATGACATATTTGGGTCTCATAATAATAATAATTTATACTTTTGGATTGGGGTTATCGGATCGACTTTATTGATTAGCATTTGTTTATTTTTATTGTATTATATTATATCAAAATGGATTATTGAGAGAAAGATACTACCTATTTCAAAGACATTAGTTGGTATAATTATAACAATTGGCATAATTTTATACTCAGCTGGAAAAGTGAAATTTGAGAAATTAGAAACGCCAAGCTATTTATTAGAACAAGGGGAGAATGAGCTATCTAACAATAATTTAGAAAAAGCCTTACTTTGTTTTGATCTTTATCAACAATTATCTGACTATTCAAGCGAATCATATTTAATGAGTGGGATAGCATTTTATAATAAGTCTGGTTTAATTAATAATGGCCAAGTTGTGACCTACTACTCTAAACAAACTGAAGAATTCTTAGAAGAAGCTGAAAGTGATTGTAAAATGGCTATCTACTCAGATTCAAATTGTACTGACGCATATATTGTTCTAGCTAATATTTCATCTTCACGTAAAGACAATAATGCAGCAATAAAATTTGTAAAAAAAGCTGCTAAGTTAGGTAATATTAAAGCACAAAAATGGTTAGACAATAATTCTTATGTTGGTGTCGGGATTCAGATTATAACAGAAAATAATTTTACGATAGTAAGTAATATTATTCCAAATAGTCCTGCCGCAAAAAATGGAAGAATAAAAATTGGTGATATTATCACTGGTATCGGTCAAGGATATGGAGGTCAAATTACGAATATTTTAGGTTGGAATATTAACGATGTTTCTGCTAAACTCCGAGGTAAGCAAGGAACCGTTATAAAAATACTTGTGAGTAGAGATAATTTTGCTTTATCCGATACAATAACAATTTTAAGGGATAGAATTAATTAGTAAGTAAATATTTTTTGTAGCAAGAACCAACAACTTTGACTCCTCAATAGGACTTTCGTCCTTGCCAGTTTTATAATTAAACTGTAAGGAGGAAAAAATACATATTTTTAAAAGATACTCTCCTCAGAATGAAAGTATTTGGACAATCTCGATAGATCTGACACCACGAGGATAAGAACTTTTTAACAAATATTTTTGTGGGGGTGAATAACACCCCCTTGATTTTTTACTTATTAAAGGGGTTAGTTGCGGCTTTTATTATTAGCCAAACAATATATTCCCATTTTCAACATTACCTTCTCTTAGGTATTTTACAAATGCCCATATTATTGAATCGATAATTTTAATATCCGTTACGAACTCATTTAAATGATAAGTTTCTCTAATATAGTTCATAGAAACTAAGAGAAAATTATTTCCCATAATTCTATTATACTCTCTAATTAAGAAATTATATTGGTTTATATAACTGTCTCTTTTAATCCCATATTCTAAATTAGAGTTGATTGATGTTAAGAAGAAGAAATCTTTTATTAGCGAATCAAAAATTGGCATATTATTGTTTGTTGTATGCAATAGCTTTGTTGAAAATGAAAATTGAATTCGCTGCGTACCATTATGGTAAATCGGTTCTGCATAAAGCAAATTAACAATATCTGTAATTGTATGATGATTATTATTTCGTATATCTTGAAGTAATTGGAAATAATGATTTTTGTAATCTTGTGATAATCTGGCTTGATTCAGCCGCCAGAAATTAGAATATCTATTTTTAAACTCTTCATTCATTACAATATCTCCAATTTGATATTGCGTTTTTAACCATAAATATTCAGCAAAATGATCAGCAAAAGTGACATTTTGTGCAATAATTTCAATATGATTATTAATAAAGTTGTACATAAAAAAATCAGCAGCTAACTTTAAAGAACTTTATCAGTAAAAGAGCAAAAAATATATGTAGCTGGTTAAAGATACTCATTCTTTATTGCTTTTTGTTTCGCATTCATAATTTCAGTTAATTAATTTTTAGTAATAGTTGATGATAGAGCATATTTTTGTAAACATTCACGTAAATATAAACTCCCAACCAATTCTTTCTTTCCATTAAAAATTCAAA
>CAYRXC010000059.1:0-3010 GCA_964428195.1 uncultured Muribaculaceae bacterium
ATGACCCTTCTGTAAAAGAATTACTGATATATGGATATGGTTCAGATGGAATGGTCGGAGCTTCAAAAGATATAATTAAATTGATTGGTGATAATACCGAAAGTAAAGTACAAGGTTATTTTCAATATGATTCAAAGAAAAGTGGAGGACTAACTAGAAGTCATATGAGATTTTCTAACAAAGACATTAGAAGTACATATTTCGTTAATAATCCACATTTAGTAGTGTGTTCAAAGGAAAGTTATATAAATAAATATGATATGATTTCTAATATTAGAAAAGATGGAACTATAATATATGTAACTAATTTGAGTGAAGAAGAATTTAATAAGAAATTAAATAGAGACAGTGTATTTAATCTTATAAATAAGAATATTAAAGTATATATAATAGATGCTTTTTCAATTGCTGAAAAGAATAATTTAAAGAATAAAGTAAGTACAATATTAGAAGTATGTATATTAAAAATATTAAATTTACCTAATTATGATTTTATTATCTCAAAAATGAAAGAAAATATTTCAAGTAGATTTGGTAATAAAGGAGAAGAAGTAGTAAGAAATAATTTAAATTCTATAGAAGATGCTATTTCTGGATTAAAATTAGTAAATATAAATCAAAACTTATATACTGATGAATTGTTTACATTAGGTTCTGGAGTAAAAGTATTTGATTATATGAATGAACTAAGAGGAGATTCCTTAGCAGTAAGTGACTTCATGTATATGAAAGATGGTACATTTAATACAGGTACAACTAAATTTGAAAAGAGATCTATTGCTGAAGAAATACCAGTATGGAATAAAGAAAATTGTATTCAATGTAATCAATGTGCAATAGTATGTCCTCATGGAGTAATAAGACCATATTTATTAAATGAAGAAGAATTAAATAATGCTCCAGATAGTATTAAAAATGATGTAATACCTGCAATAGGTGCTGAATATAATTTTAAAATAGGAATATCTCATGTAAACTGCATGGGCTGTTCATTATGTGCCAATGTTTGTCCTGGTAAGATGGGAAATAAAGCTTTAACTATGGAACCAATTGATACAGCAAAGAAAGATGACAAGTTTTTAAGAACAGTAAGTATTAAAAAAGACCAAGTTAAAAATACTATAAAAGGATCTCAATTTAATAAACCTTTATTTGAGTTTAGTGGCGCTTGTGCTGGATGTGGAGAAACTCCATATATTAAATTACTCACTCAATTATTACAAGATAGATTAGTAATAGCAAATGCTACTGGATGTTCTTCAATATATGGTGCATCTTTACCAAGCATTCCATATAATATTCCTTGGGCAAGCTCTTTATTTGAAGATAATGCTGAATATGGATATGGTATGTTGATTGCTACTAATACTATAAGAAATAAAATAAAAGAAATTATGGAAGCTAATTTAGAAACAGAAAATGGAGTATTATTTAAAGAATGGTTAGATAATCCTAATGATTTTGAAGTTACTAAGAATGTATATGGAAATATTAATTATGATTTAGTTCCTGAACTATTAGATTACAAAGAATTTATATTGTACAAATCTATATGGACTATTGGTGGAGATGGATGGGCATATGATATAGGATTTGGAGGAATAGATCATATATTATCTTCAAATGATAATGTTAATATTTTGGTATTAGATACAGAGGTATATTCTAATACTGGAGGTCAATCTTCTAAATCATCTAATAAAGGAGCAATAGCTAAGTTTGCATCTAGTGGTAAAACAACAACAAAGAAAGATCTTGCTAGAATTGCTATGTGTTATCCAAATGCATATGTAGCACAAATTTCATTGGGCGCTAATATGCAACAAACAATAAATGCAATATTAGAAGCTGAAGCTCATGATGGACCATCTATTATAATTGCATATTCTCCATGTATTAGTCATGGTATAAAAGGGGGAATGGGTAGTTCTAATGAACAAGAAAAAATGGCAGTTAAATCAGGATATTTTCCAATATTTAGATATGATCCAAAAGAATCTAAATTTACTTTAGATTTTAAAGAACCTGATTTTAATATATTTAATGATTTCTTAAATTCACAAACGAGATTTAGTATGTTAACAAAGATTAACCCAGAAAACGGGGAACAATTGTTAGAAGATTTAAAAGAAGAAGCAATAAAAAGATTTGATTATTATAAGAGCTTAAACAAATAGTATTAATGACTTAAGGTGAGGGCAGTCCAATATCTTCTTCGTTTTATAAAATATATAATGCACATTGTAAAGCTGCGGGAACATATACAGCAACATCTCAAACAAGAATATGGACTAAATAACCATAATTTGACAAAACAAAATAAATGTGTATAATAATCCTCGTCATATTTAAAAAGGGGGAATTTGTAATATGAAAAAAGAAAATATAGAAACTAAAGAATTATACTTGATGGATTCATTTGATAAAGACCATATTGTGGCAGAATCTTTGTTGTTAATAGGTTTAATAAATACTCTTGAACCATATATCGACGGAAGTGTAAAAGATCTTTCTGAACCTTATTATGAGATTGCAAAACAAAGCAATGTCTATGTTAATGGTGGTTATAAGATAAAGAGTACTCTTAGAATGAATTCAAGAGAAAAATTAAATCTTGATGAGATTGCTTTAAGTAGCGGTGGTGATTCTTATGATGGAAGTTATACTGGATATAATATGTATCCAAATAATAAAAATCATGTTGCTTTCGAAGTTACATTATCAAAAGACATTTATGAATTATTAAAAATTAAATTAGAAAAGTCTACCGAAGAATATGTTGATGATGCATCTTCATTAGAAGAAAAAAAAGCATTTATAATAGATGTTTTAATGAACAAGAAAAAAAGATCTCTATTATCTTTTCCAAGTGATAAAAAAATTGGTTTGTCAGAAGATACAGTTTTAGCGTTATATGGATTAAAAAATAGAATGGCCTCTTGGCTTGATTCACAAGTGAGAGAAGAAAAACAAAAAGAAAAACCAAATGTATTAAAAAAAGAAACTAAAT
>CAYRXC010000060.1:0-2776 GCA_964428195.1 uncultured Muribaculaceae bacterium
AAAAAAGAAGCAATAGATAATCAAGAATTTATATTAGCGTTAAAAGAAGTAAAAAGAGATTTATTAGAATATACTAATAATCAAGAAAACAAATATATAGATTCAAAAAAACAAAAACTAATAAATAAAATAAATGATTCTGAAGAATATATAAATGATTCCGTTTTAAATGAATATGGCTTCAAATCAAAGTTTGAACGTTTTGTTTTTTCAAAATATATTTGTTTTGAAAATTATAAGAAAAAAATGTTAAATGGCAATTCTAAATTATCTACTTCAGATTATACGAATACAAAAGAGATGGCAATATTATTTTCAAAATTAATAATATGTGGATATTTTGATGATAGCATAATAACAGAATATGACAGATCTAAAATATTAAATGTATTATCTGATTTAATTGAAAGTGAAGAAGATTCAATAACAATATGGAAAATTAATAGTTATATTAGATTACTATTTGATAAAAAACCACACTACATAAATATATTATTATCTCCCGCTCTAAAATCATTATTATTAAATTGTAAAATAAGAGAGGACTATAGAAATGTGAATATTGTTATTAAATTTTATTCAAATATGATGCTGCTTAAACCCCTATTATCTAGTGAAGAATTTGAAAAGCAATTTAAAAATCAATTAATTGATATTATAAGTATCTTAAAAGTGGATGAAAGTTTCTGGTTTGCACCTCCAGGACGCACAATAAGGGATCAGCATAGAATAATAAAAGAAAATATTCAATATAATCTTAATGAATCTCTTTCTAATTCATCCAACGATTTAAACCCATATTATTTAGATTTCAAAAAAATATACGAATCATTAGAAAATAGAGAAGCTCCATTAAAACAAGTTGTTAGAATTAAAGAATTAAAACCGAAGGTATCTAATGGTAATGTTGATAATCAAATTTACTATATAATTTAGATGAAGAAAATATATATGCAGTAATCTAAAATAGAATTAATATTAAAAATAAAAAAAATATAAAATACTAATTATTTAGTATTTTTTTATGATACAATGTAATTAGTTAATGGAGTGATGTATATGAATAATAAAGATTTAGCTAATATTATATTCCCAAATATAAATAAAACTGTTTTAGATTATGAAACATTATATCCCAAAAGAAACTTACCAGAAGGAGCAATTGTAACTAGATATGCGCCAAGCCCTACTGGATTCATCCATATTGGAGCTTTGCTTGCAAGTTTTACTGCAGGTTCTTTTTCTAGACAAACTAATGGAGTAATAGTATTAAGAATAGAAGATACAGATACAAAAAGAACAATAGATAATGGAATAGAGACGATTATTAATGGTTTAAAAGAATATAATATAGTATTTGACGAAGGTCCAATTTCTGAAACTGAAGAGGTAGGAAATTATGGTCCTTATATACAAAGCAATAGAAAAGATATATATCAAGCTTTTGTCAAACATCTAATTGAAGAAGGAAAAGCATACCCTTGTTTTTGCAGTGAAGAGGAATTAGAATCAGCTAGAAATATGCAAACTCATTCAAGAGAAAGAATTGGATATTATGGCAAGTGGGCAAAATGTAGAAACATTAGTACTGAAGAAGCTTATGAAAAAATAAAAAATAATGAGCCTTATGTAATCAGATTTAAATCTCCTGGAGATTTTAATAAGTTGTTTACATATCATGACTTAATAAAAGGTGATATTGAATCTCCTGAAAATGATTTGGATATTGTAATAATGAAATCTGACGGACTTCCTACATATCATTTTGCTCATTTAGTTGATGATCATTTAATGAGAACTACTCATGTTATAAGAGCAGATGAATGGGTTCCTTCAGTTCCAATTCATATTCAACTATTTGATGCTTTTGGATTTGAAAAACCATTTTATTGTCATATTTCTCCATTATCAAAAAATGAAAATGGAAGTGTTAGAAAGTTAAGCAAAAGAAAAGATCCTGAATGTGCAATGAGTTTTTATCATGAACTTGGGGTTCCTAATGAGTCGGTAATGTTTTACTTGGCAACTATTGCTAATAGTGATTTCGAAGAATGGTATTTAAAAAACAAGGATAAATCAATTTCAGATTTTACATTTACTTTTGATAAAATAGGGAAAAGTGGTGCATTATTTGATATTGAAAAACTTAAAAGCATATCAAAAGAGTTTATATCAACTTTAAAAGCAACTGATTTATATGATAGAATTTCTGAATACTTAATGAAGTATGATAAAGAATTTTATGATATTTTTACAAAGGATAGAGACTATTCTATAAACATTTTAAATATTCAAAGGGAAGTTGAAAAACCCAGAAAAGATCTAACTCATTATGGTGGGGTTAAGAATGAATACATATATATGTATGATGAATTATATGACAAATTAGAAAAACATTTCGTTTATCCATATATTACTGATATAGAAGAAGTAAAATGTATATTGAAAGTATATATAAATAAATACTTCGATCAAAGTGATAACCAAGAGGTTTGGTTTAATAAAATAAAAGATCTTAGTCAAGAATTTGGATATGCAAGAGAAGTTAAAGATTTTAAAAATAATCAATCGATGTATAAAGGTCATGTAGGAGATGTTTCTACAATACTTAGAATTGCTCTTACTTCTAGAGATAAAACTATCGATTTATATAGTATAATGCAATTACTAGGCAAATCAAGAATTGAAGATAGATTCAATAAAATAATAGATGAATAATTTCTATTATTTGGTCCGTTGGTGAAGCGGTTAACACGTCACCCTCTCAAGGTGATAT
>CAYRXC010000061.1:0-2722 GCA_964428195.1 uncultured Muribaculaceae bacterium
CCATGTTGTTCTGGTAAAAAATATAAGAATTGTTGCGGGGAATAACTCGTATAATAACTAGTTTTTCTTTATAAAATTGTAATAGAAAACACTTTAGACCCATATAGTTGTAATAGGTATAATTTAGGAAAATATAATAATTAAAGTATATATATAATATAGTATATAATAGGGAAGTGATAAAAATGAAAATAATAACATATGTAACAGGTAATTGGGCAAAAATTGATAGTGCTAGGCAAGCATTAGAACCACTTGGTTACAAAGTTGATAATATTAAAATGAACACATTAGAAATACAAGCAGATACCACTGAAGAAGTTGCAATATATTCGGCAAAATGGGCTAGTGAACAATTAAAATGTGATGTTTTGAAAAATGATACTGGTTTATTTGTAGAAGCTCTTAATGGTTTTCCGGGAGTTTATACCCATTATGTTAGTGATACTATAGGGGAAAATGGTTTATTAAAATTACTCGAAGGAGTAGAAAATAGAAAAGCTTATTTTAAAGAAGTTCTAGCTTATTGTGAATATGGCAAAGAACCTATAACTTTTATAGGTGAAACACCAGGAACGATAGCAACAAAAAAATCAGGAACTTACGGTTGGAGTTGGGACTTCATTTTTATTCCAGACGGTCAAGATAAAACTTTAGGTTGCTACCCAGATAAAGAGAGATGGAAGTTTTGGAGCCTAGAATCGTATGAAAAGCTAGCAGAATATTTGGATACTAAAGAGAAATAAAATTTATGGATTGATAAGTATATATAATGTATACTTGTAGAAGAAGGAGAAATATTTATGAAAAACAAAAAAATAATCTTCACAATTATTCCTATATTAGTATTAATTGGTTTGTATTTTGGAATTAAAGGATTCTATTTATTACATTACAAAACTGATAGTATAACTACTGAAAGTTATAATTCAATCAAAGAGGGCCTTGCAATTAAGGATACTATAACTGTAAAAAAATCTGATGATTTAAATAATGATTATTTGACTTTTAAAAATATAAAAATAAAAAATGATTTTAAAAATTATAAAAAGCTGGATAATCAAGCTTCTAATGCTGATGTAAAATATGCGCTTTACGACGAAGAAAATAATATAGTAGCATCATTTTGGATGGGAACAACAACAAGTTATGTAGATATGTTTAATAATAATATAACATTATTTGGTATAGAAGATAAAAGAATATTAAATGGTAATATAAGTGAAATATTAGAAAAAAATAATATAACTAGCGATATTGATTTGTTTAAATATTTAGAAAATCATAAAAATGCTAAAAATAATATTTTTACAAGTATAAAAAAAATGAAAGAGGATTATATATTACAATTTATGATTTCAACTGCATTTCCAATAACAGATGGAATAACTATTATAAGTGGTGATCATCAAGGATTTATGTTTAATATTAAAAATCCTAATTCTGATAATAGTAATATATTTGAAGCAAGAATTAATAATAATAAAAAAGTGTATTATTTTACCTTTATAAATAATAAAAATAATTATTTCACAAAAGAATACATTAGTAATATTTTGGGTACTTTAATTATTAATTGATCGTTTTTATTATTAATAACGATTATCTTAATATCGTCGTGGAATTTGTACTATAACTTGTTATTTAGCAAAAGGTTTAGAATTTGATGGAGTTATAATTACCGATGCATCTTAGAATAGATTCAATTCTTCAAATTCAACTGACTAAATACTTTTTCATGTGTCAATGACAAGACTTTTGCGAGAGTTACATATATTATATAATGGTGAATTAACAAAACCTTTATTAGCAAGAATTACAAAAAAATTATTTGATTCAACAATAGATAATTTTGATAAAGCATATGTTAATAATATCTTGTTAGATCAAAAACACTTTGAAGTAGATGATGGAAGTATCATTGTAACTTTGAAAGACACATATTTAAACACTCTTTCAAATGGGACATATACTTTAAAAGTAATTACTAAAGATGGTGGAAAAGCATCAACAACATTTGTAATAGCAAACAGTCAAGTCGGTTTAATAGAAAATCCTAAAACTGGTGATGTAATAAATAATTACATATTACTTGGAAGTGTTTCACTATTTGGAATATTAGGATGTGGATTGTACTTAAACAAAAAAGAAAAGATATAGTTAATAATTATTTGTTACTTTTAAATTAATTACTTTTTTTGTGTTATCTTATTATTAGAGGAGATGATAAATTGATATATTTAAAAAAAATAAATTATGAAGATATTGATGAGGAGTATAAAGCTATAAAAGCAATGCCTGCCAATGAAAACGGCTTTGAGAATAAATATTATAATGTTACAAAAGAAGAATTTAAAAATAACATAATACCTACTTTGCTAAAAAATTCTGAAGGGTTAGAATTGGCAGAAGGCTATGTTCCAGATACATATTTCTTTTTGTGGGATAACGATAAAATAGTGGGTTTATTTAAAATAAGACATTATTTAAATGATTTTTTGAAAAGAGGTCCTGGGCATGTTGGATATGGAATATTGCCAGATAGTAGAGGAAGAGGTTATGCTACAGAAGGATTAAAATTAGCAATCGAAAAATGTAAAGAAATAATTCCTGAAAATGAAATATATTTATCCGTTCATAAGGATAATCTTGCATCAATAAAAGTTCAGGAAAAATGTGGCGCATATATTGTGGGTGATAGTGCTGATGGTAAAGAGTATTT
>CAYRXC010000062.1:0-2704 GCA_964428195.1 uncultured Muribaculaceae bacterium
GCTCCTTTTACTAATTGTTCTCCACTTATTCTAAATGCTTCTTTATCTGCTTCTTGTATTACGTTTAGAACTCTAGGTATAGCAATAACTAATATAATTGCTAATACTACTATAACTGCAAGTAATTCTATTAGAGTAAATCCTTTTTTGTTCATAAATCCTCCTATATTATAAATATATTTTATCATATTATTAATAATAAATTAATTAAATTATATCATAAAAAAAATGTTTTTAAATAAAATGCCTACAAACAAAAAAAGACTACAATATTATGTAATCTTATATCTTTAAAATATGGCGTCCTGGGAGAGATTCGAACCCCCGACCGATGCCTTAGAAGGGCATTGCTCTATCCAGCTGAGCTACCAGGACACATAGAGAATTATACACTAAAAATGATTTGTGTTCAACACTTTTTACTCTATATATTCAAATTCATAGTCTAGAATTTTTACAATGTCTCCTGGGATTGCTCCTAATTTCTTCAATTCATCATCTATTCCCATTTTTCTAAGTTTTCTAGAAAAATATACAACAGATTCATTCGTGCTAAATTTAATTGATTTAAATAATCTTTCAACTTCTTTTCCGGATATTATCCATATATCTTTTTCTTTGTTAATTGAAAAAGGTTTTTCTTTATTAAATTTGTACAATATATGGCTTTCAAAAGATTCTTCCTCATAGATTGGTTCTTTAGTTATTTTTTCTAACATATTAGCAATCTCAATCAACAATTTATCTATTCCGCTATTCGTGATAGCACTTATTTCAAATATATCAACCTTAACTTTTGATTTAAATGATTCAAGATTCTCTTTTGAATTTGGTACATCCATTTTATTTGCTATTACTATTTGTTTTTTGTCTTTTAATTTATTACTGAATACTTCTAACTCTTTGTTTATAAGTAAATAGTCTTCATAAGGATCTCTTCCTTCAATAGCTCCCATATCAATTATATGAGCTATAATTCTAGTTCTTTCTATATGCTTTAAAAATTTATCGCCTAATCCTTCACCTTGAGAAGCTCCTTCGATTAAACCCGGCAAATCAGCAACAGTAAATGTTCTTCCATCTAAAGTCTTTACTACTCCTAAATTTGGAGATAAAGTAGTAAAATGATAATCAGCAATTTTAGGCTTTGCTCTAGATATTTTAGATAATATTGTCGATTTACCAACACTAGGTAATCCTACTAGTCCTACATCTGCGATTAACTTTAATTCTAATTTAATATTCTTTATTTCGCCTTCTTCTCCAATTTCAGATATTTCTGGTGCAGTATTAAATGCTGTTGCAAAGGCAGCGTTTCCTCTTCCACCTCTTCCACCAATTGCTACTATGATTTCTTGATCTTTTTCTAGCATATCCCCTAACAATAAATTAGTATCATTATCTATTATTGTAGTTCCTGGAGGAATTCTAACTATTAAATCTTTACCGCTAGACCCATTTTGTTTTTTCCCAGAGCCGTGATCTCCACTGTCACCTTTGATGATTCTTTTATATTTAAAATCGAGAAGCGTATTTAACCCTTCATCTACTTTAAATATAATGCTTCCCCCTCTTCCACCATTACCGCCATCAGGTCCACCATTAGGCACATATTTTTCACGTCTAAAAGAGGTGCAACCATTTCCACCTTTTCCAGCAACAACTTTAATCAACGCCTCATCTACAAACATATATACCTCATAAAAAAAGCAAGTTTAAATTATCTTGCTTCAATAATACTAACTTGTGTCTTATCTTTTCCTAATCTTTCAAATTTTACTTGACCAGGAACTTTTGCATATAATGTATCATCTTTTCCTCTACCCACATTACTTCCAGCATGAATCTTTGTTCCTCTTTGGCGATATATAATCGAACCTCCAGTAACAACTTCTCCATCTGAAGCTTTAGAGCCTAAACGCTTAGATTGAGAATCTCTACCATTAGTAGTTGATCCTTGTCCTTTTTTATGTGCAAACAATTGAATATTAAACTTCAACATGTTTATTCCTCCTTTACTATTTTTATAAATTCTTTGTATTCTTTTTCTAATTCTCTTAACATATTAACCATGTTATCTAATAACTTTTTTACTACTTCGGATTCTTTTAATATTTTTATAGTAAAATCTTCTTTTTCGTAAACTTTTATTGAATCTTTATCTATAGATAATATTCCATTAACACTTGTCAAAACTGAACTACTAACTGCAGAACATACTATATCTTTTCCTTTATCATCATATCCAGCATGTCCGCTAATTACTATCTCATTTTTTTTTAGTATTACTTTTATCATTATTTTGACTCTATCTTTGTTATCTTTACTTTTGAATATGGTTGTCTATGTCCTTGTTTCTTATGGAAATTCTTCTTTTGTCTATAATGTATAACTGTTATTTTCTTTTGTTTTCCATTTTTAATTAATTCTCCAACAACTTTAACATTCTCAACATAAGGATTACCAAATATTCCATCTACCATTACAACCTTATCGAACACTACTTCTTTAGTAGGTTCAACATCTAGTAATTCAACATAAATTTCTTTACCTTCTTCAACAGAATATTGTTTTCCACCTGTTTCTATTATTGCTTTCATATTACCTCCTTATTTCTCAGACTCACCTTTGAGGTGCTACGCTTATTACCTCTTTAGAGTGGTTGTAGACCGAGGTCTAACAAACGTATAAATTTTATCATAAA
>CAYRXC010000063.1:0-2638 GCA_964428195.1 uncultured Muribaculaceae bacterium
TTCATAGGTGTTTTTTTTATATTGTGATATAATTTTTTTTATAAGGAGAATGTATGAAAAAGATTATATTATTTTTTACATTTTTAATGTTACTTGCAGGCTGTTCTAATTCAAAAGTAGACAATCTTAGTAACGAAAATTATTCGGGTAAAGTTACAGAAGAATCTAAGAAATATTTGGATAAAGGAATCACTATTAATGTATTTAGATCCGTTGAAAAACTTGGGGATGATGCAGAAAATTATAATAAAGGCTATATCAAGATAGGATATAATGTTATTACTGATTATTATTCTACAAATGATTATGATCCTGATGCAGGATATAATATCAAGAAAAAAGTAGTAAGCAACGTTAGAGTAATTAATGGTCCTAAAATGGGAATTGCTGATGAATTATATGGTAATTTTTCTATATATGATGAGGGGACAAAATTGCTTGGAACAAACAATAAATTTGAACAAGTTTATGACTCTCCACATACAAGTGGTGTACAATCTTCTATAGCAGTATTTGTAAACAAAATAGCGCTTTTAGACGCTAATAAATACACAGATCAAGAAATATCCGATTTATCAAAAGTATATGGAGATTTAGGTATTACTAGAGATTCAGTAGCTCTTACTTTAGGGTTTAGAGTTGAACTAATTACCGTAGACAACAAGACATATTATAAAGATTATGAAGTTGAAATGCCAACTAAGGAATTTGATATATTTGGTAGTGAATTTCATATAGATTTGACAACAGATGATGTCAATAATATGGAACCGTTTTTAGAAAAATAAAAAATTTTAATTGGGAAAAAAGCATAGTTATTTAGCAGATAAAAAAATATTTTACATAACAAAATATTTTTTTTGTAATTACTTGAATAAATAATAAAATGTGATAGAATGAAGTTATTAGGAAATGTGTTCCACATATGTCTTAAGTTTTTATTGGAAGGAGAATATATGAAAAGAAAAAAAGGCGAGAAAAAAGAAAAAAAACTCAATGTTAAGAAAATATCTGTAATAATTGGGCTTTTAATCGTAATCGTAACAGGGGTACTGATTTTTTATTTATTTATTGGAGGAGGAAGTAACAATATTGTAAAATTTGATACTGGTGAAGGTTCTTCTATCAACTCACAATTAATTAATAAAAAAGGAGAAGTAACCAGACCGATTGATCCAGTTAGAGAAGGCTATTCTTTTGAAGGATGGTTTGTAGATGGTGAAGAATTTGATTTTAAACAAATAATCACTGGAGATATTACTTTGGAAGCTAAGTGGAAAAAAATAGAAGAAGACGAAGAAGAAACTGAAGAATATACAATAGATTTTGATTCTGATGGGGGAACACAAGTCTCTTCAATAAAAGTAAAAGAAGGAGAAAAGGCTATTAAGCCTACTAATCCAACAAAAGATGGTTATTCTTTTGTTTCTTGGCAATTAGATGGAAAAGATTATGATTTTGATTTAATCATAACTAAAGATTTAGAATTATTAGCTAAGTGGGAAAAAAAGACAACAGATGCGACAACTCCAACGGTAAAACATAGAGTAACATTTGATAGTGCAGGAGGTAGTGCAGTATCATCTAAATTAGTAGTAAAGGGTGCTGCAGTTCCAAAACCTGCAAATCCAACAAGAAGTGGGTATAAATTTATAGGATGGTATTTAAACAATGCTTTATATTCATTTAATAAAGGATTATATGACAACATTACTTTAGTAGCTAAATGGGAACAAATAGCAAGCAATATTACTTATTCAATTAATTGGGTAAAAATTGAATCAAGTTCAATAGGACAATACACATTGTATATTAGAAGTTCTGAAGGAAAAAATGTTGCAGGAAAAGCAAAGATTACAACTACTGGTGGAAATACATCTGTATATGATATCCCAGCAACAGGAAAAGTATTTATTAAATCTTCGATTTCTAATGCAACAGTTGAAAGTGTGAATTAATTATGAAAGGAAGTAATATGAAAAAATTTATTATAACTTTTCTATTTGTTGTTTCAGTATTATTTGTAAACAATGTTAATGCTTTGACTATTACTGAAAGTACAGATCCAACGGATGGATTGACAACAATCGAAGATAACTCGATAGTTATAGGAATAACTAGATTTGAAGATGGAGTAGTAATTACTGCTCAAAGAGCAGCAACCGCAGGAGTAAATGATGCTCTATTTAATATAGATTTAGAAGGATATTCAGGAGTAAACATTTACTATTACTTGGCAGGAAGTTGGTTTGTAATTGATACAGATAATCAAGCACAACCATTAGATGAAACTGAAGATGAGGAATTAATCGAAGAGTTAAACAACCCTGAAATTTATTATGTAAATAATGAAGAAAAGAAGTTAACTGTAGATTTTAATTATGATGGAATAGGCGATTTGGAATTTGATACTGATAATAACAAAGAAGGTTCAGTAAAATATGAAAATGGTAAATTAACAGTTCCTGCAACTGTTAAGAAGTTAGAAATTAAAATAAAAGATCCTGCAGGAGATGTTATAGGATTAGTTGTTTTAACAAAAGATCCTGATAATAATACGGATTATGAAACAACTGGCCCGGTGGCGAGTATAACAAGCGGTAGTACGACAAATTACTATCCGACTATCCAGGCAGCC
>CAYRXC010000064.1:0-2528 GCA_964428195.1 uncultured Muribaculaceae bacterium
TTAGGATCTAGCGGAGTAATCCATGGGGGTTCAAGTCCCTTTACCCGCACCAAATTGTTTATTAACGAACTCGTTAATTGTAAATCATTATAAGAGTACCTTTAACGGTTCTTTTTTTTAATTATATTTAATATTTTAAGGTATAATATAGTTGTTGAGGTTTATATGAGAATAAATAATTATATTAGTTCTTCCGGATATTGTTCCAGAAGAAAAGCTGATGAATTTATAAAAAGTGGAAAAGTCAAAATTAATGGTTTAAAGGCAGTTATTGGTCAGGATGTTAAAGATGATGACGTTGTAGAAGTTTTGGATAAAAAAATTGTTATTAAACACACATCCATATATATAGCATTTAATAAACCAATAGGAATAGTTTCTACGACTGATAGAAATATAAAAGATAATATAATAGATTATATCGGGTACAAAGAAAGGATTTTTCCTATTGGAAGATTAGATAAAGATTCAGAAGGACTAATATTATTAACAAACGATGGTAGTATTGTAAATAAAATACTTAGAAGTAGTAATAATCACGAGAAAGATTATATTGTAACAGTAGATAAAAATATTGATTCAAAATTCATTAATGATATGTCTAATGGAATAAGAATATTCAATCCCGTTAGAAATGAATATACATTAACTAAAAAATGCAAAGTTAAAAAAATTAATGATAAAGTTTTCAAGATTACTTTGACTCAAGGATTAAATAGACAAATTAGAAGAATGTGTAAAGGTTTAGGTTATAATGTTGTTAATTTAAAAAGAATAAGAATTATGAATATTGAATTAAAAAATTTACCTATAGGTAGTTGGAAATATATAAACAATAAAGAATTGAAAGATATGATGAATTTGTTGACAATTAAACAATGAGTAATATTATAAAATAGTTTCTGTGATTTTTATTTGAAGTATCCCACATATACTTTTACTATGTGCTTTTTTTTATTGTATGTTATAATTTCACTTAGGAGGGTTTTGATCTATGAAAAATAATAGAATAAATATAGAATATGACCTATATCCATTTGATTTAAGAGATGCTTTTTATAATAGTATGTATGACAATAATACAAAAGATATACTTAATGATATTGTTTTGGAAATTATGGATTATTTAACTATAGTAGAAGAAATATTTGAAGCGATAAATGATGATGAAAAGAAAATAACTGACGAGGAATTTATTAATAGAATCAATAAGTTTTTTTCTATTTCCATTGATGAAAATCAATGCTTAAAAATGTTTTCAACTATTACTAACAAAGAATTTGTTGGCTATAGCCATTTATTAACAAACATTTCTTTTTCAGAAAAAATAACTAAAGGAAAGGGAAACGACTTTTCTTGGTGGACCGAATATTATCAATTAGTTTTAAAAGTAATGATAGCAAAAGATACAGATATCGATAAAAATAAAAAATATACTAAAGCTGAAATAGACCAACTTATCAAAGAACAAAAAATTATAATAGTTGGTGTAGACACTAAAAAATGTGGCAAAGATTCTTATGAAGAAAATAGCAATAATAGCAAAGAATTTGAATCATTTATTATTAATGATAAAAAATATGAATCAAATTTTGACAATAATAGCAAGTATTACCCTCAAGTTTTGAAATATGTAAGAGAAAACATTGATTCTCAATATATAAACAATTATTCAAAAAAATTTTTATATGAATTACAAAAAGAAGTTATTAGATGTTTAAAATATGTGGAAAATAAAGATGATGGACAACATCACAATAATACCGTAAAAACGTCTTTTGAAGGACTTGAGAAAATGGGTTATAAAAGGATATTATCTAAATTAAAAAAAACATACGTTAATAGAACCAGATATAATGATAATAATTAATTATTCAAAGAGCTTTGATTATTTTCCGTTAATTATTAATATTATTTATATATTACGTTTCATGTATTTACATTATGATATATTTATATATAATATTTTTTATTAAGTAAAAAGGAGCAATTTATGAAGATAAATATGACATCTGAACGATCACCAGTAGAAATAACCGATTCTTATTATTCGTATTTAAAATATTTGGGATGCCCATCTAAAGGAAATTATGAAATGGGATATCATTTCGATAAATATTCTGATGATGAGTTATCTATTTTCATTGAGCTAATGGATTTAAAGTTAACACCTTATTCGATAAAACAACTTATTAAATCATATAATTCTAGGATGAATGAATTAAGTCCTTATGAAAATCCAAATATAAGGTATACTGAAAGAAGCAAAATTCGATATGATATTAGAAATCATTTTATAGTTACAAAAATACTTTATGATATGGAAAAACAAGTATTTAATGATAATTACACTATATATAAAAAAATAGATCAGTACGAGAATATAATGTTTATTGGAATTAACGGAATACCAAATGAAGAATTGTCAATACCACAAAATGTAGATAAAATTATAAATAACGGAGTGTTTGAAAAAACAAAACATTTTAAACCACAATATCCAATATTGAATCCTCCTAAGATTGGAA
>CAYRXC010000065.1:0-2517 GCA_964428195.1 uncultured Muribaculaceae bacterium
TGGGGAATTAGCTCAGCTGGCTAGAGCATCTGCCTTGCACGCAGAGGGTCAAGGGTTCGAATCCCTCATTCTCCACCATAATAAAAATAAAAATCCTTTATAAGGATTTTTTTATTTGTTTTGTAAAAGTGTAATTTTAGCTTCACCTTTACAAGAGTATAAAGATACAATGATTGAATAATAATCTCCTGATTTGTTCAAATGAGATGTGCTATATTTTTTTCCATTATCTGTTTCACAAACTATTCCAAGTTTTAATTCTTCCTTATTAATAAATTTTGTTTTATTTATTGGAAAATATACATAAAATACTCTCGCATCTGTTTTAATTAAATATGCATCTGATATTTGTTTAGGATTACTTGTTCCGTGACCAATCCATTCTTTTACATCTTCTATATTTGTTTTACTTATTTTTATTTCTTTATAGTCGTTGCTATCGTAAAAATATAAATCGTCGAATTCATAAGTTCTCATGTTTTTATATTTTGGAGTATCTAGTTCAATTGTAAAAGCGTTATCTATATAAAGCATATTATCGTCCAAATAATTATCTATATTTGAAGTAATAATGTCTATATTTTCAGATCTTTTTGCATAAGTGGTTTTTGATTTATAATTTATAATTCCGAATAAAGAGACTTTCTTAAAGTTTTCAGTAATGTTTTCAAATTTGTTGTCTATTAAATTATTTGAATTAATATATTCAAGGATAATTACTGAATTGTTATTACTTAGCAATTCATATAAATTATCTTTTGAATAATAATCGTATATTAAATTTTCATAATTATTATAACCTAGTTTAATCGAATAGTTATGAGGTTCGATTTTTGTATCTTTTTTTACTATTTCTAGTATATCGGATACTATTTCATCATATTGATAATCGTCTCGTCCTTCGTCGGTTATTCTATCTCCTTGAATCTCCATTTTAAAAGTTTTATTATTGTATGATGCACTAATCTCAACTCTTCCGGTTGGCTTGGGAAAAAAGTCGGGAACCATATAAGGATCTTCTGTTTCAGCATTAATTTTGTTTATTGTAGGTGTAAAACCATATTTTTGTTCTATATAATTAATTGCATTCTTTTCCCCTTGCTCTTTGTATTCTTTAATAGAGTCTTTTTCCTCTTTTGTGTGTCCACAGAAGGTAAGAGTAAATATAATAGGAATTATAAACAAGAATTTTAAGTTATTTTTTATTATCATTATTATCCTCTTTTATTTATATAATACTATTTAATAAATGTTATTTCAATCCATAATGTTGTTTTATTTCTATTTTGTGTTAATATATATCATTATTTAAGTCAAAGGTGATTTTTATGGATGTAAAACTATTAGATCAACTAAAAAAAATAACAAATATGTATAAATTATCTCCAACCGAAGATATATCTTTGGCTTTGAAAGACATTCAATCTAGGATAAATGTATTAGCAGAAGGGTTATATAAATTAAAGCTAGAAAAAATTACTAATGATATTACATTTAATCATCAGATAGATTTACTTAAATCAATAAAAGATTTGGGCCAAATTGTTTTGCTTCTTATTAACCAACAAAAAAAGAATGATTCTGCTACAAGAATTGCTATGAAGACTGGGAATAATAGTATGTATTTTAATAGAAAAGAAAGAAAACAAATTGAATCTCAATCAATAGAAGATAATTCTAATATCAATAAAGAGATAGAAGGAATAGTTTTAAAAAGAAAAAATGACTATATTAAAGCTTTTGGATATTTTGAATCTAAAGAGAAAGCGGATACAATAATAAAGAAGGAATACGATGATGTAATCCATTATTTGGATATATTATTAAAAATAAATGAATTAAAATATAATGATTATGATAATTATGATCCTCTTATAAATGTATGCCAAAATTTAATGTATGAATTATCTCAATTGGCAATTGTACTTATGAAAGCACAAGAATCAAGAATTGTTGAAACAATTAATAATTCGAATATTAATAATTTATCTGCATATTTTCTAATAATGGATTTTGTTAATTCAAGAGAATTATACCCGGATAAATTGTACATTTTAGCTGAAAACATTAGAGAAATTAACAGATTAATTTGTAATTCGGGTGATATTGGAATGCTTTGTAAAATGGGCTTATATAAGCAAGACGAGGTTCAAGGAATATTTGTTGGAGATTATGAGAAGTTTATAGATGTTATGAAAAGAAATCTTGTAAGAGATGCAAAAATAGGAGCATGCAGATTTGGTTTAAATGATAATCAAACAGATATAATTAATCTAGTAGATTGTGTGTATGAAGACCCTTTTGTATTTGCGGGACCAACTACTTGGAGAGCAAGAGAGATAATCGAAAAAAATCCGACTATAGTTAAGACTTTAAGACAATAACAATAAATGTATTCACAAACTCTTTTTATTGTGATAAAATGTAAAAAGTTCATTATTGTCTCCTTAGCTCAGTTGGTAGAGCAACAGACTCTTAATCTGTGGGTCGTGGGTTCGAAGCCCTCAGGGGACACCA
>CAYRXC010000066.1:0-2410 GCA_964428195.1 uncultured Muribaculaceae bacterium
GAAATTACCATTTGACCAGTTTCTTGATCTGATTTTTGAGTAAATGAAGGATCTTCTTCAGCAAGCTTAGATAGTGCTATTCCCATCTTTTCTTGATCTGCTTTTGATTTTGGTTCTATTGCTACAGAAATAACAGGCTCAGGAAATTTCATTGGGTCTAATATTACTGCTTTCTTTTCATCACATAATGTTTCGCCTGTAGTTGTTACTTTTAGACCTACTGCAGCAGCAATTTCTCCAGCATATACTTCACTAATCTCAGTTCTATTATTAGCGTGCATTTGAAGTATTCTTCCAACTCTTTCTTTTTCGTCTTTATTAGAATTTAATACATATGAGCCACTTTTTAATGTCCCAGAATAAACTCTAAAAAAGGATAGCTTCCCAACAAAGGGATCTGCCATTATTTTAAATACCATTGCAGCAAATGGTTCTTCATCTGATGGATGTCTGAATGTTTCTTCCCCTCTTAAATCTATGCATTTAAAAGCTTCTACATCTACCGGACTAGGCAAGTAATCAACAACTGCATCAAGAGCCAATTTTACTCCTATGTTGTTTAGAGCTGTTCCACACATTACAGGAAAAAATTTAACATCTACCACACCTTTTCTAATTGCTTTTTTGATTTCAGCAATAGTCAGTTCTGAACCTTCTAAATATTTTTCCATAATTTCATCATCAAATTCAGCAACAGCTTCTATAAGTTGAGTTCTATATTCTTCAACTTTTTCTATCATATCTTCTGGTATTTCTATTTCAGTTGGATTTTCATCTTGTTTTCCATCATAATGATATGCTTTTCTGTTTATTAAATCTATTATTCCATTGAAGTTGTCTTCTGAACCAATTGGAAGTTGAATCGGATAGGCTTTTACACCCAATCTATCCTTTATGCTCTTTACACTTGTATAATAATCTGCTCCCATCTTATCCATTTTATTAACGAAAACTAATCTAGGAACCCTCATGTCTGTTGCTTGTCTCCAAACATTTTCTGTTTGAGGCTCTACTCCGGCATTAGCATCTAGTAATGCTACAGCTCCATCTAGAACACGAAGACTTCTCGTTACTTCTATTGTGAAATCTACGTGTCCTGGTGTATCTATAACGTTTAAACGATGTTTATTCCAATATGCTGTTGTAGATGCTGAAGTTATTGTGATTCCTCTTTCTTTTTCTTGGTCCATCCAATCCATTTGTGACGCCCCGTCATGGGTTTCACCAATCTTATGAATTCTACCAGTATGAAATAAAATACGTTCAGTAAACGTTGTCTTTCCGGCATCAATATGAGCCATTATTCCAATATTTCTAGTTTTTTCTAACGAATATTCACGCGCCATAATTAATCCCTTCTACCAACGATAATGTGCAAATGCTTTATTGGCCTCTGCCATCCTATGAGTATCTTCTTTTTTCTTAACTGCACCACCCGTTCCATTTGATGCATCTATTATTTCATTTGCAAGTTTTTCTGACATTAATTTTCCGCCTCTAAGTCTTGCATATTGCACCAACCAACGCAATCCCAATGCTTGAGATCTATCGTCTGAAACTTCGGTAGGTACTTGATAATTTGCACCACCAACTCTTCTTGATTTAACTTCTAAAGCGGGTTTTATATTTTCTAAAGCTTTATTAAAAACTTCTTTTGGATCTAGTCCTGTTTGTTTATTTATTAATTCAAATGCATCATATAATATTGTTTGTGCTTGTCCTCTTTTTCCATCATACATAATTCTGTTTATTAACTTTGTAACAACTTTTGAATTATAAACTGGATCTTGAAGAACATCTCTTTTAACAGCTCTTTTCTTACGCATATGTTAATTCTCCTTTCTTTATACTTTTATTTTTTTGGTCTCTTTGAACCATATTTTGAACGTCCTTGTTTACGATTTTGAACTCCTGCTGTATCAAGTGTTCCTCTAACAATGTGATAACGAACTCCAATTAAATCCGGAACACGTCCACCACGTATCATTACAACACTGTGTTCTTGAAGATTATGTCCTTCACCAGGAATATAACAAGTTACTTCCATACCATTACTCAAACGAACCTTAGCATATTTTCTAAGTGCAGAGTTCGGTTTTTTTGGAGTCATTGTTCCAACACGAGTACAAACTCCACGCTTTTGTGGTGATTGTTGTTTTGTTTCTCTTCTTGATATAGTATTATATCCTTTTTCGAGAGCTGGAGCCTTACTTTTTGTTGTCTTATTCGTTCTTCTGTTTCTAACCAATTGATTGATTGTAGGCATTATACTTTCTCCTTTCTTTTAAACACACATCCGGGTGTTTCATATATTTGGTAAATATAAGTTTTGAATATTCAAAACTAACTGAATAAATATATCATTTTATTAATAAACAGTCAATAGATTTAAATAAAAAAACAAGTATTT
>CAYRXC010000067.1:0-2183 GCA_964428195.1 uncultured Muribaculaceae bacterium
TTAGAAAAAATTATGATGATTTTCATCCTAGAGGCAAGAAAAATTGATTTACATTAACATTTCTTTAATAATCTTATAATTTTTTAATTTAACTAAATCAGTATTTAATACATTTGCTACATACTTAATTTTCTCATTGTAAAAAGATTCCAATATATCTTCTTTTTTAATAATACTATTTAAATATTTTTCATCTTTATAATCGAATTCAATTTCTATTGTCTTTCCTTCAAATAATTCAAATATATTAATTGATTCTAAAGTGCATTTACAATAAGCTCTAATTAATCCATTAGCACCCAGTTTAATACCGCCAAAATATCTTGTAACTATTACTAAAGAATAATTTAATTCTTTTTTCTCTAATATATTTAATATAGGCATTCCTGCTGTACCACTTGGTTCACCATCATCATTAAATCTTTTTATATTATCTATTATATATGCATAACAATTATGACTAGCGTCTCTATACTTATCTTTTATTTCACTAATTAAATTTAGTGCTTCTTCTTCATTAAACACATTATATGTATTAACTATAAACTTAGATTTTTTTATTAAGAATGTACTAGTATTTTTTTTAATAGATAACATAATATCACCATCTAAATTATAACATAATTAAATTTACTATTTATATATATGTTGATATAATGATTATGGTGATAAAATGGATGCTTATGAAACAGAATTAAATAATAAGAATATATACTTAATTGGTGGAATAGATGAAGCAGGAAGAGGACCATTAGTTGGACCAGTAGTAAGTTCTTGTGTTGTATTACCCAAAGATTATACTTTAAAAGGACTAAATGATTCAAAAAAAGTTAGTGAGAAAAACAGAAATTTGTTATTTGATATTCTTATGAAGGATGCTATAGGAATAGGAATAGGAATTGTAGATAATAATAGAATAGATCAAATAAATATTTTAGAAGCTACTAAAGAGTCAATGATTATAGCAATTAATGATTGCTTAAAAAAAACTAAAATAGAACATATATTGATAGATGCTGTTAAATTAAATATAGATATACCTAATACTTCTATTATAAAAGGCGATTCTAAATCAAAATCAATTGCAGCCGCTTCTATAATAGCTAAAGTTACTAGAGATAAAATAATGTATGAATTAGATAAAAAATACCCTCAATATGACTATAAAAACAACAAAGGATATCCTACTAAAAAACATTTTGATTGTTTAAAAAAATATGGTATAATTAGCGAGTATAGAAAAAGTTATGCTCCGGTTAAAGAAATAATAAGTAAAGATTTGACAAACAAGGGATAAAGTGTATAATAAACGTCGAATAAGGGGAATTTATGGGTAGAAGAATTATTAAATGGTCAGCAATTTTATTTCAATCTATATTTATAGGATCTATGATTCTTTATATTTATGCACTTGTTAGATATAGAAAAAATTGGGGTTCATTAGATGCTGGATTAAAAGGCAACATTAATACATACTTATATGTTGCTATAGGATCAGCTTTGATTTTTATAATAATAAAAGTTGTAGAACACTTAATTAAAAAGAATAGAAAAGAAGTAATAGTTGAGGATATTACTCCAGAAGCTATGACTATAGAACCAGAAAAAGAAACTAAAAGTTATGAAGTACCTGTATTTTATCAACATGATGAAGTAATATCTAGTGCTCAAAAACCACTTGAACCAAAAGAAGAAGTTACAATTCCTAAAGAAAAACAAGCAACATGTCCTAATTGTAAAGGCGTAGTAGATAAAGATGCTTATATATGTTTAAATTGTGGAATATTATTAAATGATATTCAAAACGAATCAAGAAATGAAAAGATTATATATAAGGAAGTTGTTGTTAAAAAAGAAGAAATGCCATCAAAAAGTGTATTTACAAGTGTAATAATGATGGTTTTAGTTGTTTTAATTATGTTTGTAGCATACGATTATACTAGAAATAATGGAGTATTCTTCACTCAAGAATTAAGTCAAGTAGAAAAAAAAGAATATTTTTATTCATTAGCAACAGAAGTGTTAAATGATTTTGAGTTTGGTGTAGAATCAAATAAAATAAAGTTAGATCCAAACAATACATATTTTAGATTATCTGATTTAAATTATGCTTCAGCTGAATATAATCCTAGTCAATCTTTTATCGCAATTTCAAGAGAAAGAGTTTATTACATTATATTTAA
>CAYRXC010000068.1:0-2111 GCA_964428195.1 uncultured Muribaculaceae bacterium
ATAATGATACATCAATTGTTTATATATTACCAATAATAAAAAAAAACATATTTCTATGTTATTTTCTAGATACGTATTTACCATCTTTAGTAGATACAATAATAGTTTCTCCTTCGTTTACAAACAAAGGAACTTTAACTAGTAAACCTGTTTCTGTAATAGCATCTTTCATTGCTGTAGAAGATGTGTTTCCTTTTACGCCAGGTTCTGACTTTGTAATCTTTAATTCAACTTTTTCAGGAATATTTACTCCTAGTAATTCATCGCCATAAAATATTACATATACATCAAGATTTTCTACTAAATAATTTTTCTCTCTATTTATTTGTGACTCATTGATCTCTATTTGTTCGAATGATTCCATATTCATAAATACAAAATTGCTTCCGTTCATATAAAGAAATTGCATTGGTTTCTTTTCAATCAAAGCTTTAGCTACTTTTGTACTAGAATTAAATGTATTTTCAGTATTTGAACCAGTCCTCAAGTTATATAACTTAGCTTTAACAAAAGCTGCTCCCTTTCCAGGTTTAACATGAGAAAATTCTAAAACCTCATAAATGTCACCATCTAATTCTATAGTCATTCCAGTTTTAAAATCATTTACGCTAATCATTATTCCTCCAATAAAAAATAAACCTTAGTTTATTTCTTTTCTTTATGTAATGTTGTTTTTTTACATTTTGAACAAAACTTATTCAATTCTAATTTGTCTACAGTGTTCTTCTTATTTTTTATTGTTCTGTAATTTTCTTCTTTGCATTCTGTACACATCAAAGTAATTCTTTCTCTATTTTGTGCTTTTGCCATAATATTCACTCCTTTTTTTTAACAATATGATTATACCAAAATATTAAGAAATATCAAAGGTTTTTATAATAATTTGTTATAGTTTCAATTAAATTAGGATCAAAAACTTTGTTTTTTATCATTTCAATTTCGAATTTATAAGGAGGATAGGTGTTTTCTATATATGGAGTTTCCAATATTTTGGGTATATTTTCTAATTTTTTATTGTAAATTATATTAATTATATTATCAAATCCCAAATTCCCATATCCAATATTAGCGTGTCTATCTTTTTTATCTCCAATACTATTTTTCGAATCATTAATGTGAATTGCGCTTAATCTATTTAAACCAACTATTCTATCAAATTCATCTAACAATGAATCAATATTTGTTATATCATATCCTGCATCACTCATATGACAACTATCCATGCATACTGCAAGTCTTTCTTTATGTTTTACATTATCTAATATATATTTTATATGTTCAAATTTATAACAGCATTCTGTACCTTTACCCGACATGGTTTCAATAAGTATATTAACAGGGCTACTTTCTTCTAACACAATGTTTAAACCATCAACAATATTATTTAATCCAATTTCTTCTCCAAATCCAACGTGTGAGCCTGGATGTAGAACTAATTTATGTATTCCTAAGTCTTCACATCTTTTTATTTCTTGTTTTAAAAAATTTAATGTGAAATTTCTAAATTCCTCGTCTTTATTGTTTGCAAGATTAATTATGTAAGGTGCATGCACTATAATGTTATTTATATCAATATTGTTTTCATTTATTAACTCTTTTCCTTTTGATATTAAATCAGAATTTAAAGGAATCCTATTAGTGTTTTGAGGAGCACCTGTATATATCATAAATGCATTTGAACCGTAGCCCAATGCTTCTTTAACGCTACCTACTAGTTGTGTATCTTTAACAAAAGACACATGTGATCCAATTATTAAATCCATAATACCTCCATATAAATTATAACATATTATTTAATACGAATTTTGTAATTCAAATAAATTATGGTATAATCTATTTGGTGAATTTTTATGATTAAATCAACTGATATATTGGATGAACTTGATAATAGACTTCGAAAAGTAAGCAAGGAAGTTGTTTTTCCTTTGTCAAAAGAAGACAAGGAACTTGCCAAAGATATGATGGAACACCTAAGATTAAGTCAAATAGAAGAAATGTCAGAAAAATATGATTTAAGACCAGGAATGGGTTTATCTGCAGTTCAACTAGGAGTATTAAAAAGATTCTTTGTTATAGTTGAAGAAACTACAAAAGAAGGAGATAAGGAACAA
>CAYRXC010000069.1:0-1648 GCA_964428195.1 uncultured Muribaculaceae bacterium
ATAAAAAAAGATTATTTTTTAAAAATAATCTCTTCTTCCAACATTGTAATAAATTCATTAATATTCATACTATTAGTTTCGTTACTATTATATTTTCTATAACTAATAGTACTAGAATTTACCTCATTATCTCCTATTATTAGATTATAAGGTACTTTCTTTGTTTGTGACTCTCTCATTTTATATCCTAGTTTTTCTTCCCTACTATCGATTTCAACCCTTATTCCATGATCGTTTAACATATTATAAATCTCTTTTGAATATTCTAAATGATGCTCATTATTTACAGGAATAATATTTACTTGTACTGGAGATAACCATAAAGGAAATGCTCCAGCATAGTGCTCTATCAATATGCCTAAAAATCTTTCAATAGATCCAAATATTGTTCTATGTAACATTACTGGTCTTTTCTTAGAACCATCTTTATCGACATATGTTATATCAAATCTCTCTGGTAAATTAGCGTCTAATTGAATAGTTCCGCATTGCCATACTCTTCCTAAAGAATCTTTAATATGGAAGTCTAACTTAGGACCATAAAAAGCTCCATCTCCAGGATTCAATTTATAATCCATTCCAGCCTTACTACAAGCATTAGCTAATGCTTTTTCTGATTTATCCCAAGATTCAATTGTACCAATATATTTTTCTTCAGGTCTAGTAGATAATTCTATATGATATGTCAAATTAAATATCTTGTACATTCTATCTACAAACTTAATCAGCCTTACTACTTCATTTTCTATTTGATCTTCAGTCATATATAAATGCGCATCATCTTGAGTAAATGCTCTTACTCTAAATAAACCATTTAATGCTCCACTTGCTTCATGCCTATGAACTAATCCTAATTCACCTATTCTTAAAGGTAAATCCTTATAAGAATGCAATCCATTTTTAAAAACTAATATTCCTCCTGGACAATTCATTGGTTTAATTGCAAATTCCCTATCATCAATCTCAGAAGTATACATATTTTCTCTATAATTTATCCAATGGCCCGATACTTCCCACAACTCTTTACTTAGCATAGTTGGAGTTTTTATAAAAGAATAACCTTCTTTAGTGTGTTCTTCATACCAAAAATTTTCTAAATTGTTCCTTATAACCATCCCTTTTGGCAAGAAAAACGGAAACCCCGGACCATATTCGCTCATCATAAATAAATCTAATTCTTTTCCTAATTTTTTATGATCTCTTCTTTTAGCTTCTTCTAAAAATACTAAATAATCATTTAATCTCTCTTCAGTATCAAAACATATTCCATAAATTCTTTGAAGCATCTTATTGTTAGAATCTCCCTTCCAATAAGCTCCACTTACTTTTAATAACTTAAAATATTTTAGTTCCTTAACAGTATCAACATGAGGGCCTCTACAAAGGTCAGTAAACTCTCCTTGAGTATAACAACTTATTATAGTTCCTTCTTCCATATTGCCAATTAAATCTAATTTATAAGGATCATTTTTAAACTTATCTATTGCTTCTTCTTTAGATAATTCTTCCCTATATATTCTTTTTCCATCTTTAGAAATCTTCTTCATTTCTTTTTCAATAGATTCTAAATCTTCTTCTTTTATTACAACATCTCCTAAATCAATATCATAATAAAAACCATCATCAATAACTGGTCCAACCCAAAACA
>CAYRXC010000070.1:0-1638 GCA_964428195.1 uncultured Muribaculaceae bacterium
TTGTTACACTATTTCCTATTCTTACATTTGTTAGTTGATTAAACATAAAAGCTTGTGTTTTTATACTTGTTACACTATTTGGGATTAATACACTTAATAGATTATTCCAGCGAAAACTAAACTCTTCAATCACTCTAACAGGTAATCCATCTAGTGTACTTGGTATTATTGGATTCTTTGAACATGTATCTTCATAATCTGTTATTGTTACTTCTATTCCATTATTTGTTCTTGTAAAACAAGTATCTGGTACTGCTTCAAATGGTTGTAATTCACAGTTAGAATCCTTATTTACAACTATATTATCATCACCTTCATACTTTATTGCACACCATTTATCATTTGATACAGCTATTGAAGTAATTCCTTCTCTTGTTACATTTATTACTCCATTATCAGGAAGTTTTCCAGTCATTGGTATTGAATCACCAACAAAAGCACCATCTACTATGGTATAGGTCTTACCTTCTACTGTTTCTTCCATATCATAGATCAATCTATCTTTTGCTCCTTTTAATAAGCTTTCTCCAGTTGCTTTAAATGCTTCTTTATCTGATTCTTCTATTACATTTAATACTCTTGGAACCGCTATTGTTAATATAACTGCAAGTACTACTATTACCGCCAATAATTCTATTAAAGTAAACCCTTTATTTTTTATTCTTTTTTTCATTATGTTCTCCTTTATTATTCTTTTCATCAAAAAGTATGATTACAAATCATACTTTTCTAAATACTCTTGATCAACAGATATTACTTTATTCTTAAGTAAATTGTTGTATTCTTTTTTGTTTACTACTTCAATATCTTTTATCTTAGTAGTCTTTTGAATAGATTCAAGTGTCGAAGTCATTACTTTTTTTAATTTATTTCTTGGAATTACTCTATATTTTTTTTCATATAATTCAATTTGGGCATTGAAATATACTTTTCCATTAAAATTGAGTCTTTCATCGATAAACAAATTACTAATGACTACAAAGTCAGCACCATTGAATGCTTTGGAGCTACTTTTTAATACGCACATATCATCATATTTAAATATAGAATACGTACTACCACTTCTAGTATTAATATCTAATACCAATAACTTTTCCTCTCTCACAATATCACCTCTATAATAATATTACTAGAACAAATGTTCTTTTGTAAATATCATTTTTTGATTCTTTACACTTTTAGTGTTAAAATGATATTAGGAGTTGATAATATGGATTGTATTTTTTGTAAAATAATAAATAATGAAATTGATTCTTACTCTATTTATGAAGACAAAATAATCAAAGTAATATTAGATATAAACCCAAGTTCAAATGGACATATTCTAATATTGACAAAAAAACATTTCAATAATATTGAAGACATAGATTTAGAAACATTAAATCATATAACAGTAATAATTAAAAAAATGTATAAAAACCTTAAATACAAACTTAATCCCGAAGGAATTACTATCTCACAAAATAATGGATTAGGTCAAGATATTAAACATTACCATGTCCATTTAATACCTAGATACAAGGATAAAAAGGATATAATTGATATAGCAAATATATTTCAATTATTAAAATAAAAAAGAAACTATTTAGTTTCTTTTTTTAATACATTTGGTTTTTCTTTTTGTTTTTCTTCTCTCAC
>CAYRXC010000071.1:0-1633 GCA_964428195.1 uncultured Muribaculaceae bacterium
CCTATTCTTTCTATGTTATATTTACCTTTTGTATATTCATTAATTGTTCTATTCCAAAATCTTTCTGAAGGTTCTGAACAAGGTAATGATTTAATAATCCAATCACCTTTATGTTTATTAAATATTTCAAAAATCGCTAACTTACCAATACCTTTATTTTTATAATTATTTAGAACAAACATTTCTTGAACAATTAAATTATTTAAATCGGTATCAATAAAAATAAATCCCGCTATTTTATTTTCAAATTTAATAAAATATGCATAATTATTTGATTCATCAAAATATTTATCTAAACTATAACATAAGTATAACCCAGTATTTTCATCGAAATCTACTGGGAAATGAAAACTAATATCATGCAAATATAATTGTAATAATCTTTCTAGTATAATTAATTCTTCTTTTTTTATAAGAGATAATCCCATTATTATCTACCATTTCTCTTTCTGCTTTTAGATGTACTTTATCAAGTTGTTACTTTGATCTCTGTTTAATTAAAGTCTTTCTAAATATTTTAATAAATTGTCCATTTTCTCTAATAGATTTAACTATTTATTTTATCGTAGAAGTCCATTAACATTAGAATCATATTTTTTCTTTACTTCATTGTATTTTGAAAAGGCTTTATGATTATCTACAATATCTTTGTAAGCTTTAATTACTTCTGATTTTATGCTTTTATTCTCGACTATAGGTGTATTTGGTAATTCAGTTGTTCCAATAAATATATCAAATAAAGTGTTATATTCATCTATTACTTTTGTTTCATTAGGATACTCTAATACATATTCATCATATAATAATATTACTTCTTTAAAGACATCCCATGTAACTCCTAAACCACCATCTTTATATAAATAATTACTATTGTTATATTTAAATATCTCATTTTTAATTATTGAATATGCTCTAGCGGCAGGAGTCATTTTATCTTTCATAATATTATAAAGATAAGCATAATTAACTTCTATTAAAAAAGAACCCTCAATACCATCAAAATAATAATAACTGTTTAGAGGTGATTGATAAACAATAGTTGTAAATAATTCAAAACTATCAGTATCTCCTTGTAAATTACCTAAAGCTATATTATAAGCATCAGCTGAAATAATCATATCTCTTCTCAAATTCATAATATCTTCAGTTGATATAGTTTCTTGATTTAATAAAGCATCGGTTTTAGTTTTTATTGCAGTTTCTAATGAATTATTTATTGGAGTAATCTTACTTACGTATGATTCCTTAAGTGTTTTTTCTGAACCAGATAAAACTCTAAGTACATCAATATTAGAAGCCTCTTTGATTTCATCTAAAAATGCTCTTTGATTATAAAATAAATCTTCTAGTACGTTTTCTTCCTCTTCTTCTTTTTCATTGTTGTTTGTAGTTTCCTTCTTATTAAATTCAATCCATTTATATTTATCATTTAATAAGTATAAACAGAATAATGCTACAACTAATGAAACGATTAAAACAAGACGCCAAATTTTTTTATTTTCTTCCATATACATTCACTCTCCTTTATTATTTCATTATACTATCTTTTTTTAAAAAAATAAATTTTTTTTAGAACATTTTTATATGATTCTACTACTTCCTCTTTTTCTTTCTTTTAATTGTTCAAAATATT